>NZ_JBFUKK010000014.1:0-119593 GCF_056400885.1 Arthrobacter sp. P4_H3 | reverse complement strand
TCTCCAGCGCCCGTCCGCCCGGAAAGTCACCGCTGCGGATGAAAGCCTCGACCGCCTCCGCGAGCAGTGCCATTCGCAGTCCTCCCACCATGGCCGAGGAGACTTTCAGGCTGATCACCGCATCAAGTGCCCGCTCGCGGTCCTGACGCTCAACTGCGGCAACGAGGTGACCCTGCCGCTGGCCCCACAGAGTGGCGTAATCCCGGGCAAAACCGACTGCGATGTCCGGGCCGCCCAGCTGATCCTCCAGTTCCCGGAGGACAACCGGATCCAGCAACGGCAATTCCGCGGCCCCGCCCCTCAGGGCCGGGGCCGCGGGGGCGCTGGAGAATACGTTCTCTGGGGCACGTTTCGCGCTGTCGACGCGAGGGACTGAGATGGACATGCCTCAACGCTACTTCCCGGTTAGGTGAATTGGCCGGTCGCCGGCGGATCTTGCGGAAAGCCTGTGGCTTCCTTGACCGTGCCGCAATCGCGGGACGGCAGACAGCGTCGATAGGCGGCCGACGAACCGTCTGTCCTGGGCGCAGGGAAGACGAGGTCGAGGTCACGGGAAGACACGTTGTCGTTTCCTCGACAGGCACTATCCATCGCCACTAGGCCAAGGCACATGACCCGGGCCGGCAGACCTGTTTTCGTGCACCCAGGTTGCCCAGTCCCTGGGCTGGATGGAGGGTCTGCCGAGGAGGTAACCCTGGCCCGCGGCCATTCCGAGTCCGGTGACGGCGAAGAGTTCGGCGGATGTTTCGATGCCTTCGGCCACGAATGTGGCGCTGATCTGTTTGGCGAATTCGACCACGGCAGCGCCCAGGGCGTACTGGCCGGTGTGGTCACGGATTCCGGCGATGAGGCTCCGGTCCAGTTTGATGATGTCCGGCCGCAGATGCAGGATATGGCGCATGGACGCGAAACCGGATCCTGCGTCGTCCACGGCGATGCGAAGGCCGCGCAGGCGCAGGGGCGCCAAAACCGCTGCCAGTGGACCGTATTCTTCAACGGGCAGGCGTTCGGTCAGTTCCAGGATGATCCGGTCCAGGGATAAATGCGAGCCCTCCAGGACCTGTGGCAGGCGCGGGTCCAGGCAGGTGTCCGGAGAGACGTTCAGGGCTACATACAGGGACGGGGGCAGTGCTTCCGCGGCCTAATTGCGGTCGCCAAGGCGGCAAACTCCAGCTCGTTCCCCAGCCCGACGACGGAGGCCTCCCCGAACCAGTAGTCCGCGCTAACGCCGTCGTCGCTGACGAACCGCGACAGTGCTTCAGCACCGATAACGCGCCCGGTAGCCAGGTCCTGAATCGGCTGGAAGTCGTCAGCAGCCGCTGCCCGCTGATGATTCCCTGGATGCGTGCCCTGCTGCGCGTGGTGGCGGCCTCCTCAGCGGTCGGGGATGTCAGGAGCCGGCCGGTCCCCTCAAACCCGGCGGGTGTGCCGCCAGTGCCGAGACGGGCGTTGCCTGAGGCTTCCATCCAAAGGGGGCTGCCGTCCCGGTGCCGGCAGCGGACGATAACCCCGAAACCGGCGAACCCGTCGGTCGCGCAGGGACAGAAAATAGATATGACGGCACTGTTGCGCACTCCGTAGCTACCCGGCTGGAGACCGTCCGCTCCCCCACACGATCCTGGCAGGTACTGGCGACAGTAGACAGTGATATTGCACAGCAGCCGACAGGTCTGCCGCTGAGACCTCACCGTCAGCAACTTGGCGTCAGGTGTTCGCTAGGGCGCGACGACGGTTCCGGAGACGGGACTGGCCCGCCAGTGAAGGGAAATTTGCGCTGCCGTTGTGGACTGCGCGGGCCGGATCCCGGACTGGACCGGTGCGCCATCATGGCCTTTGGTCCGGTCACTGATCAGGCCAGTGCCGGCGATCTACCGGACAAGGACTATGGCCGCGGAAACGGCCTGTTTCGTCGGGTAGAGTCCCGACGTCGCCCACGTGTGGCCGGAGGAATCTACCAGTCTGAAACTGTATCCGCCTTCAGGGGCGGTGAAAACTTCGAATTGACCTGTCATGGCGCGCTACTCCATCTCTCCCCTCGTTGGGAATGAAGATCAGCGGAACTCAGGTGCCGGTTTGTTCCGCAACAGCACATACAGGTTCAAGCCTTGCACCTGGTCCTCCCGGAGCCCGGACACGGTGCCCTGCTGCAGGAGACAGTTGGCTGGCTCTGGTCGCGCGGACAATGGGGACGGATTCTGCATACCGTCTGGAGGGAAATATCCTAACCAGCCCGGTCATCACCTGAAAAGCCACGCACCGTCATCAACAGCACCACCCATCGCTCCGGGTAGCCGTTAGTCCTTTCCGGCTCGCCCGGCCGGGCAAGACCAAACGCCGCACGCTTGCCAAACCGGACAGGTCCGGCCAGGTACACAACGTCTGATCACCTCACTGACCGGTACCCTGCTGTCGTCCTCGGGCGCCGCAGCGAAGTGCTGGCCTGGGACCGGCATGGGCACGCCGCCTCGTCGCCGGACATCTGGACTTCGACGCCTTGGGCACCTCATCCGCGAGACCGAACATGACGCGGGTGCTCTTCCTCGACTACCCCACACTGGAGCTCTACCCGCGCTGGCCCGAGGAAGTCACCCGCCGTCGCCTCGCTCCGGCTTGTCGCCGGCCGCACCAGCGACGACCCGGAGATGGCGTGACTGATTGGTGAGGTGACAATGAAAAGCGAAGGGTTTGCCGCCTTGTGGCAAAACAGTATGTCCCAGGCTCAGGCAGATGCACCATCCGGAGATCGGGCCATTGGAGCTCCATTTCGAAGGGCTGTCACTGCCGGACGACTCCGGGCAAAGCGTCCTCATTTGTACTGCGAAGCCGGGAGACCCTGCATTCGAGTCGCTCCAGCTCCTCCAAGTCCCGACCCCCGCGAAAAGTGGTGACGTCTGTTTCACCAGCATCAAAGGACGGCGCAAAGCCCAACACAATGTATTCCGGATAGCGCGGCTTATCTTCTGAACCCAAAGCCAAAAGCGGAAAGCCACGAACCCGCGGCAAACCGGCTGGAAATGCTGGTGTCCGCGGTCGCCGCCGGGGGATACCTTGACGCTATCCGGTTGGCTAACGGCGATGGGTCGGCTGGGGGCTGACGGCAACTGCGCGGATCAGCGGCGGAAAACCGTGGAGGGAGATTCGGCGGCCATTGCCGCCGACCGTTTCGCAGCGCCAAGATCCGGTTGCGGGGAAATTCCAGACGGCTGACTTCCCTGACCGTCACACCATTACGAGCAATGATGGGATGGCTTGGGTTCACCATCCCCTTCCCAAGCAACGGACCGGCCTTCCCGGGAAGCACCAGCCACGCCGGGCTCCCGGCAGGCCGGTCTCCCGAGTGGTCAGGGCATGACCTTGTACAGATCCACGACGGTCTCTTCCGGGGGTGAGGTGAACCCGCCATCGATGCCCGCCTGCATGCGGGGCATCAGAATGTCGTCGCGGAATTTCTCCCAGCTAGCCTTCGACTCATGGATGGCCATAATCGTCCAACCACCGTCTGAAGGACCAGCGGCGTGGAACGTCTGGCCCTCCGGCAGGAGGCCCTCTCCTGGGTGAACGGCGGCAATCGAGGCCTCATATTGTTCCTTTGTGCCCCTTGGGAAGAAGTGCACGATTCCGTACGGTGCGGCGTCCATCTTTTGCTCCTTTGCTGGTGTGGGTTGCCCGTGGACATGCCCAGCAATAGACCTCACCAGTCGGAAAGTCAAGGTGTGTTGATAAGAGCTAATCAAGGCCCAGGACATCGGCGCTTGCGCCCGTTACCTTGAACCGGCCGGGCCACCTAGAGCAGCCAATGGATGGTCAGGACCAATGTCAACTGCTCCGGAAATCGCCAGCTGGAAGGACGAGCTCCATTGCAGGGAGGAGGATCATTCCGGTAGCTGGCGTGGCTAGCTGCCCTGCTCAACGTGACGCCGGCAACGACTGGAGTCCGCCACACGACTTTTCGTGGAAACCTTTGAGCATGAGCTGGGTGTGTTGCTGCACTGAGCAAGCTGCAGTTCGTGGAACAGCATGCTGCGCCAACGATGGGCTCCTCTCCCCCAAGGATCGACTCTCAAGGGCAGGCGGCCCGATGCTGGTCAATTCAAGTTCGCGGCCGGTTGAAGTCTCATCGGCGCATCGAGTACCTCAAAAGTGAACATTATGGGTCACAAACTATTTGCGGGAGAGGGGTAGTGGAAATGGCTTTGAACTGCAGAAATGCACGAAATTGGCCGATTTTGACCCATATAAATTTTGAGATTTTCTTGCCAGTGAATGTTAGAACGTGAGGTGGGTTGGTTCAGGCCCCTGTTTCCCCTGTTCAGGCGCGGTTCTCGGCCTTCAATGGGCCCCTGGCACGGCGATCAAGTCGATCGGGCCGAGCTTGACCGGAGGACGATAGCGACCTTGCGAGAGACCATCTGAGAGGAGCTTCATTGACGAACGTTCAAGGACGAGGTGGGTCGGCATATGCCCAGGTCGCATCGTTCTCGCTCGACCAACCAGCTCCGACTGACGGACGAGGAATCGGGCGCATGGTTGGTCCACTCGTGGAACGCGGGCTCGAGTTCGGTCACGATTACCCGTGTCCGGCGGAGGCCGCCGTCAACAAGTGCGCCGCCAATTGTCTCCCGAAATGCTGTCGCTCGGGAGTCCGAGTGGACAGACTCGAAATGGTCACCGCGGCGCGGCGGCGTCGCGATCGGGCGAAGTTCTCCGCCCCACCGATCGTGCATCGTCTTGCCTACTCCCGGAGGAGTGTGTATCGGCCCGAGTGCCGGAAAGAGTGACTTTCGGCCCACATCAGTGTGAGTGCCTGAGTGGACTCATGCTGGGAGGGGTCTTCTTAGGAGCGCTGTCTTTGGGCCCTGTTTGTGGCGAGCAACCCCACCGTAGGATTGCTACATGACCGACAAGAACATAGTGCCTGAGGCAGAGATTCTCGATCCGGACGATTGTTGGAGGCTACTTGGTGAAACGACCGTGGGACGGCTCGCGGTCATCGTCGACGGCCATCCCGACGTCTTCCCGGTGAACTTCACAGTGGACAACCAGACACTCGTCTTCCGCACCGGCAGCGGAACCAAGCAGCAGGCGATTGAAGCCGACGCCGTCGTTGCCGTGGAGGCGGATGCTGTGAGCGCCGAATTCGGCTTGGCCTGGAGTGTTGTGGTCAAGGGCCGGGCCGAGGAGACAACGCCCACCGGGCCAGCCAAGGACGAAATCCGTCGCGCACTTTTTCCTTGGCAGGGAGTTGGACAAGACCATCTGTTCCGGGTCGTTCCCCAGTCGGTAACAGGCAGGCGCTTCAGCGTCACCGCTCCCATGATGTGGCGCACATCCTTGGACGACGTCACCCGCGCGGGACTGGAGTAGCACAGCGGGACTCCAATTGATCAGCCGAATGCGGCAGAACCTGGGCCGGTCCGTCGGTTACAACACCGTCCCCCTTCCTATCGCCACGAGTGTTTTCTCCTTCGCCGTGCTCGTCCTAAGCCCGAAATCTGTGCATGTCGGGGTTCAAGCTTCCTGACGGCGGTCAATGCTCTGCCGCTCAAATGGCTCCGTCTTCCCCACCCCGGGACATCCGAGCCCACAGCACCGGCGCCGTACGTCTCGTCGCTGCCACGATCCAGCCGCCGTGAATCGTCGCACGAGACGCAGCGGCCTTGGCAATGGCGATGCCGAACCCAAACGCACACGAAGCGGTGCTAGTTGCCTCGACATCGTCAATAGGCGGACCTAGATGTGCGCGACGGGGCTGGACTTCGCAGCAGACATTCCAGGCTGAGGGAAGCATTCATGATCTTGGGGGGAAGGGGCATAGGCGAACATGTCCAAGAACCGCCCAGCAGGGGTGCCGATCTGAAGGACGCCGGTTATCGACAGCATTACTCTGATGTCAGTCAGCCTGTTGCAAACAGTCGAAGAAGAATGACCGATCCGAGCATCCCGCTGGCGCACGTGGTTAGGGCGCGGTTTCGGATGCTCCATTTGCTGGCGATGGTGTCCGCAGTTACCACGGTGCCGAACGCGAGAAACGCATACATCAGGTGCAGCCACTGATGGGGCTGGCTACCTGTGACGAGGAGCGCCTGTCCTGCCGCGGCTGTGACTCCAATCAGGAGCAACATGGCATTCACTCCCCGTGCGGCCCATTTGCCGGGCGCTCTTGCTCGAACGGCGCGGATGCCTCCCTCGAGGGTGACCAAAGCCATTGCTACCACGCTCAGATAGGCGAGTGCGAGGTGGAGGTCAATTGCGAACATGGCGCAGCCTGGACTTGCTGCCTCTGTCCCAAAGCACTGGTCTGATCATCCGACCGGTGTCACCTGGTTGACGATGATCCCGGTGATCATGGTTGCCCAGAATACGGCGATCAGCAGAAAGGCCCAGCCACGGGTCCGTAGATCGAACGCCGCTTTCCAGCTTCGCGGCTCGGTGCGTGGACGGTCAACGAGCGGAATGAGGAGAAGCGCCAGCGTCATGACCGCCATGGCTATCACGGTGCCCCAGATGTCCGGCTCCATGTTGAAGAAGATGCTGACAAACCGGTTCATCCCGTGCGTCCAGCTGATCGGAAATGTTGAGGTCACTCCCAGGCCACCCGGTCCGTGCTCAGCGCCGTAGTAAGGGGAGATCGGAAGGTTCTGGGGTGCGGGTCCAGGATCACGGTTCCAGACGAACGCCAACACCACGACGGCGCCGATAATTGGGACACCGTACATTGCCCAAGCCTTCATATGGCTGCTGAAGGGATCCTTCCGACCGCTGATCTTGTGCCAGAAAGGCAGGGAGATCCCCTTCTTCTTGATGAGGTAGTAGTGGAGAACGACGAGCATCAAGAGCAGCGCCGGCAAGATCAAGATGTGGAGCGCATACAGCTGGATCAGCTTGGGGGTGGCAAAGGCGACATCCAGCAGGCTCTTGTGGTTATAGTCAAATACGCTGGCCAATCCGATGGCTTCGAAGAACTCCCCGACATGCCACGGAACTGCGAATCCACGCTCATCCCAGTGCAGGGTCTCGCCCGTGACACTGAGTGCGAAGACGACCCCCGCCAGCGCAACCCCGATGGTCCAGAGACCCTTTTTCGCACCACGATAGGCAGCGCTGATGAAGACGCGCATCATGTGGATCATCACCAGTCCGAAAATCAGGTAGCTGTTGTAGAAGTGGAAGTTTAGGATGGGCGCCCACCAACCACTTTCCAGCAGCGACTTGGTCGTCTGATACGCGGTGGCCGCGTCAGGCGTGTACGCGAACAGCAGGATGGCCCCCGTGACCAGTTCCAGCGCAAGAGAAATGCCGAGAACGCCGCCGAGCGCGTACCAGAAGGTGTTGGTTTCGTGCGGTATCAGGTATTTACGGACCATCGTGTTGAGCAGCGAGGTGATACCAAACTGTTCACCCCAGCCGCGGCCAGAGTCGGCAGAGGCACGGCTGTCGGCAGGGCGGGAAGGCGATTCTTCGCTCATGATGGCAACATAGCTCATCCCTTCCCCTGCGTCGATGGCCAAGCCAATTGATGCCGCGGATGGTGCTTCCGGCGTCGGGCCCATGCCGGGGGTCCAGCCCAGTCCGAAGACGAAACCAACAAGGTTTAGGAACAGGCTCTAAGAAATGAGACAGACCGGGACGCAACCAACGTGCCTTGCCTTGAAATCCTGGGCCCACCTGCTCAAACGCCGCTAGAGGGCAGATAATCCGGCTCGGATCCTCCACCTCGGCGCTGCGGACCTTCGAGTTGCGACGCGACCCGTTGTCGGAGAAGTGGCAGCTGCAGTCCATCACTGACAATTGAACGGTGGGGCCAGGGGATTCATCTGGCGTTCCCTGCCCCTTCGTCTAGTCGATGTTCACTGCACGGCGGCTGTAGCGTGGCGTGCTGAAGGCCTGCCGGTCCCCCATCGGTGGGCCTTCTTTTTCCCTCGCTGCGTGGCACGATAGGCAAATTCTTGGCCGAAGTCGACCCCTGAAGTCGCTACTAGGCTGACGAAACAACCGCTGGATATCAGTCTCCAAGGGTGCGGAGCTTGGCGGCGCTGAATCCCTCGTCAGAGAGTGCGCCCTTTGCATGGAGCTCTGCAAAGAGAGCCGGTTCTGCTGCCAAGGCCCTACTGCCCCGCGTTTTGCCAACCGGTCAGCAGAAGTACGCGGCCGATTGAAGTCTCATCGGCGCATCGAATACCTCAAATTGAACATTGGTGGCCACAAACAATTAGCCTGAGATGGGTAGTAAAAATGGCCTTGAGCTGCAGAAATACGCGAAATTGCCCTGTTTTGAACCCATATAAAATTGCAGATTTTCGTGCCAGTTAATGATGAGTTAAGAGGTGGGTACTTCTTAGGCAGAATCTCCCTTGCTTGCCTAGTCCCAGCCGTACGTGGTTCAAGGTATCGTCCCGCGATGTGCTTGTACTGAATTGGCCGGTCCTCACACCCGCTGGGTCCGCTCTTCGAGACTATTCTGGAGCATGGGTCCGCTTCCCGTTGCCCATGGCCAAGTCACTTCCGAAGCCACCTCGAGTTCCTGGGCCTCCACATCAAGTCGGTACCGCAGCGTCCAAGCCACCATAATGCCCTGGAGCGGGTTACGCCTGGCACCGGGTCGCCCTGGAGGGTCTGAGCAGCTAACGTGCCAGCCGGGTCTCCTCCTCCAAGTGGCCGAGCTTGTCCGGGTTCCGCATGGCGAAGATCCGTGCGATCCTGCCGTCCTCCACCATCAGGCTGATGACCCGGCAATCCGCACTGTGCCCGGATGGAGGATGCGCGAATTGCAGTCAGCTCTCCCGGTTGGTCCTTGTCGTGCCAATGTCGGCATGGAATATCGGATGATTCGAGCCACGATACCGCGATCATTCGGGGGACATGGTCGTGTGGTCCGGCAGGGCGCAATGGCTCCTTCGCCTGTCCGTATATCGTAAGGAAATTCCGGTGTTCTTGCCGACGGTAATACGTAGCTTGGAAGGGTGAATGAACTGACCGCCGCCGTGGATGTTGTCCTGCCGTGCCTGAACGAACGGGGCGCCATCCCCTGGGTGTTGTCCCGGATGCCGGAATCGTACCGGGCCATCGTGGTGGACAACGGCTCTACCGACGGTTCCGCCGAGCTCGCCCGGGATCTTGGGGCCGTGGTGGTCCGCGAGGAACGCCGCGGCTTCGGAGCGGCTGCGCATGCTGGCCTACTCGCCGCCACGGCAGACTTTGTGGCCTTTTGTGATTGCGACGGATCCCTGGACCCGGCCGAACTGCCTGCGCTGCTGGCCCCGGTCATTGCAGGGAAAGCGGACCTCGTGCTGGGCAGCCGCCGTCCCCAGCGCGGATCCTGGCCGCTGCATGCCCGCATCGCCAACATTGTGCTGGCCCGGCGACTGCGCCGCCTGACGGGCCAAACCCTCACTGATCTTGGGCCGATGCGCGTGGCCCGGCGTTCAGGACTGCTGGCATTGGATCTCCGGGACCGGCGCAGCGGATACCCGTTGGAAATGTTCCTCAAGGCGAGCCTGTCCGGCTGGAAAATCAGCGAAATGCCTGTGGCCTACGCTCCGCGGACCGGCAAATCCAAGGTCACCGGGACTGTCAGGGGAACGCTGACCGCCATCCATGACATGTCAGCGCAGTTGCAGTGGGCGGCCGCTGAGCTCCGGGTCGCTCCCGTCCCCGGTCCCGGTGAACCGGTCCGCGGCAACGTCGATGGGGAACAACAGACATGAGGAACATTATGGGACTGACGGTGGTGGTCATCGCCAAGGAGTGCCTGCCCGGACGGGTCAAGACACGGATGTCTCCCCCGCTGACGCCTGCACAGGCGTCCGGCATCGCCCAGCTGAGCCTGTCGCGGACGTTGGAGACTGTGCGGCACTGGCCGGTCTCGGACCGGATCCTCGTCATGGAGGGGACCCCGCTCGCCCGCGATGCCGCAGGATTCAGGCTGCTCCCCCAGGCGGGCGGTTCGCTGGATGAGCGCCTGGCCGCCATCTGCGACAACGTCTCCGGTCCGTTACTGATCATCGGCATGGACACGCCGCAGGTATCAGCCAGCCACCTGGCACCGCTTTTCACCGACTGGGCATCCGCGGGCAGCACACACGATGCCTGGCTGGGTCCGGCATCCGACGGCGGCTTCTGGGCGCTGGCCCTGCGCAACCCCAAGGGCTCTCTTATCCGCGGCGTCCGCATGTCCAGGGACACCACCGGTGCCGAGCAGCTGGCCCGCCTGGCCGGAGAGGGACTGTCCACAGGCCTGCTGCCGGTGCTGCGGGACATGGACTATTTCGCAGACGCCGTTGAGATCGCCGCCGTCATTCCCCGGACGGACTTTGCCGCCTCAGTGACGGCAGCCCTCACGCAGGAGCCCGAGTATTCAGAGCAGCGACCTGCCGGAGCATCACGGTGACGGGCCCGGCCAGCGCGCCCGCGGACGTCTTCGGGCAGGGCCTAACTGAACCGTACGCGCGGGCACTCCGGACGGGCCGCGGCCGGCTAACGTTGCGCCCGCACGACGCAGGCAGTCCCGACGCCGATATGCCCGGCAGCGCCGCTGCCGGCTGCGAGGTGACCTACGACGTCCTCAGCTGGTGTGCCGAGGCCAGCCCGCTGGAACGGCAGCTGCTGCAGAATGTGAACGGGCCGCTCCTGGACATCGGCTGCGGCCCCGGCCGGATGCTGTCCGCGGCCCGGGCAGCGGGCCTGGCGGCCATCGGCGTCGACACGAGCCGCGAAGCAGTCAGCCGGGCATTGGCGCGGGGAGCCCGCGCCCTGCACCAGTCCGTTTTCGCTGCGGTTCCGCACCCCGGCCGGTGGCAGTCAATCCTCCTGCTGGACGGGAACATTGGCATCGGCGGAAACATCCCGGTGCTGCTGCGCCGGTGCCGGCAGCTGATCGCCGATTCCGGAACGCTGCTGGTGGAACTCGAGCAGGAGGACGACGTTGACACGGCCTACGTGGCGGTTCTGGAAGACGGCGACGGAAACTGCAGCGACCCGTTCCCGTGGGCCAGGATCGGACTGTCCGGACTGGAATCGCGGACGCGGGCTGCCGGGTGGACAGTGACCCAGTCCCAACACCTTCAGGGCCGGGTATTCTGCCGTTTGTCCCCGCTTCCGGGGCCCGCCCGTTCAGCACTGTAAATCACTATGGCGGCCAGGAGGGCGAGAACGGCCCAAAACCACGCAAGGTTGGCCGCGTAGTCGGCTTCCAGGACACTGGTGTTCCGGGCCTCGGACTGTGCCTTGAGCAGGACTCCGGCAACTAGCGAGACGACGGCACCGGTCATCAGGGCGCCGCGCAACACGGCGGCGGAGACCGGACGGAGCCTGGACCCAAAGCGGGTCAGGCCCGCACCGGCGAGGGTGGACAGCGGAACAACGACGCCGTCATGGAGCAGGATGGCAATGGCCATCCACGTTAGGAGCCCCACCAACTGGGCCACCCCCAGCTGGGTTGGCAGGCCCAGGATGCCGTAGGCGGCGATGCCGGCGCCCAGGGCGCCGAGGCCTATCCTGGCTGATCGCATTGGCGTGAACTTTGCTTCCGGTTTCACAGTACCTCCACGGTCTTGAGCCACTTGGTTTGTAGGACGCCCGGGCGCCCCGGCGCGATGATCCTCGCCGGGAAGCCGTGGTCCAGGTCAAGGACGTCGCCGTTGAGCTCCAAAGCCACCAGTGTTTGGTCATCACGGACGTAGTCGGCAGGCATGGTCATGATCCTGTACGCACCCTCGGGCTCCAGGCTGGTCACCCGCACTGCGGCATCGTACGGGCCGCCCACAGCGCCCACCAGGTCCCGCATCCGGACGCCCCGCCAGCGGGCCAGCTGGCTCCAGCCCTCAACACACGCGATGGGGAGCTCGTGCTCGAACTGGGGCAAGGCCTTCAACTCCGCCAGGCTGAAGGCCCGGCTGGTTCCACCGTAGCTGACCGCCAGCGCCCAGTCCTTGGCACGTGCGGCTTCCTCCACCCCTGCCTGGGCAGCTGTCCGGTTGACCGGCACCGATTGGGGTCCCGTTCCCATCCGCCGCGGCGCGCACAGGTTCAGCGGATCCAGCCAGGACCACGACTGCCCTGCCGTGGTCAAAACCAACGCCCCCGCGGTCGCCCCGACGGCGGCCAGAAACGACCGGCGTGACCAGCGCCCAGGGGCAGGGGCGGCGGAACGGGACCCGCCGCCGTCGTCGGACCCCTCCGTTTCCCGGGCCGGACGTGCCCGCCAGTGCGCGGTAGTTAGCGGCAGCTTCACGGCAATGTGAAGCAGCAGCGAACCCCAGATAACCCAGGACAGCCAGTAATGGGTTTCGCGGAAGGGGAAGGGCCACGGGTACCACTTGTAGGTGTTGATCAGTCCGGTGGTGAGCTCAATCAGGGACGATCCGATGAAGAGGGCAATCGAGCCGCGCTCGAGCGCCTGGCCCACCGATGCGACCGGCGGCCACTTGAGCAGCTCGGGGTAAACGGACCAGAGTTTCGCCAGCAGCAAGGGAATGGACGCCAGCCCGGTCGTTACGTGGACCCCCTGGGTCAGCTGGTAGATCCACACCGGGCGGGTCAGGAAAAACATCCACGACGGCGGTTCCTGCAGCCCGTGGCTGAACAGACCGGTCAGGAAACAAACCGTGAAGCTCAGTGCCAGCCACCGGCCCAGGATCACGGTGAGGCGGGTGCTGCGCGTGGGCGAGGCAAACCTGGCCGCCAATGCATCAGTAAGCTTCTGCATGCTTTGATCACACCACTGTTCCCTGGCCGGCGGGCGCTTCAGACCTTACGAAATGCGGAAGCCTTGCTGTGCCGGCACCGCAACCTCCGGGGATGGGGCAGGATCAGGAGTGTGGACTCCGATACAGCCAAACCGGCACCCGCCGCTCCACAGCGCCCGTGGGCCCTGGTGCAGGCGGCCCTGCTTCTGATCACGTCCGCCATATTGCTGTGGTGGATGGTATGGCCCGCCAATCCCTTCGCCTCGGCCCCGGCCGTGGGAACCTGCCTGGCGTGGGTGCTGCTGCTATTCGCCGTGCCCGCTCTGCGCCGGGTGCCACGGAAGCAGGCGGCCACGGTGATCCTCGCGGGGTCAGTGCTGCTGGGGCTCGCCGCCATGAGCGCCCCGCCCCGGACGAGCAACGACTCCGCCCGGTATGCGTGGGACGGCATTGTGCAGAAGGCCGGACTATCCCCCTACGCGTACGTTCCAGTTGATGAGACGCTTTCTGGCCTCCGGCCGGACTGGCTCTTCCGCCCTGGAGCCACCGGGCCCGACGGGCAGACGGTCTGCGCCGGCGATCTGTTCGGCACCGACGCCGTGCCTGCCTCGGGGTTCCCTTCCGGGAACCCGCTGTGCACGGCCATTAACCGCCCGCACGTGCCCACCATCTACCCTCCGACCGCAGAAATCTACTTCTACACCGCACGCGTGGGTGTGCCGGACAATGTTGGTTACCTGCCCTTCCAGCTGGGCGGGCTGTTGATCGGAACAGCCGTCACCGTGCTGCTGCTCAGGGCACTCCCCCGGGCCGGGCTGCCGCCGCACCTGGCCGCCGTCTGGGCCTGGAGCCCCTTCCTGCAGCTCGAAGCCGTGAACAACGCGCACGTCGACGTCCTGGGTGGCGCCCTCCTGGTCGCCGCCGGGATGCTGCTGTCCACCGGCAAACCGCTCCGCTCCGGCGTCGCCTTCGGGGCAGCGGTGGCCACCAAACTCATTCCGGTGGTTGCCGCCCCGGCGCTGTTGTTTAAGCGGCCTGCAGCCTTCATCGCGGCCGCCGTCGGCACCTTCGTGCTGCTCTACGTCCCCTACATCCTGGCGGCCGGCAGCAGTGTTTTGGGCTTCCTGCCCGGGTACCTGAAGGAGGAGGGCTACAGCCAGGCGGGCGGCATCCGGTTCGGCCTGGCCCAGATCGTGTCGGCAGGTCCGTGGCCGCCGCTGCTCAGCGCAGGGGTCCTGGCCGCCGTCGCCCTCTATGCCTTACGGACCACCACCCCCGGCAACATCTGGCACCGGCAGACGATGATGATCGGGCTGTTCCTGCTGATCATCAGCCCCAACTATCCCTGGTACGCCCTGCTGCTCCTGCCGTTCATCGTCCTGAGCCGACGGTGGGAATACATCGCCGTGATACTCGCTCTCGACGTCATCTACATGGTCCCGGCCTCTGCAACGGAAGGCAATTGGATGAACCAGGCCATCCTGGTGGCGGCCGCGTTCGTGATTGCGGCCGGTGCCTGGCTGCGCCGGCGCGCCCTGATCGATGCCAGCGCCCCGACGGAGCTGGTGCGTTCGGAGCAGTCCGCCACCGCGAGTGGCTCGGACACACGGTGACCGGGACCGCTCCGGGCCAATGGCATCATGGCCCTATGACACCAACCTCGCACGGCCATCCCCGCCCCCGCATCGGCATCATCGGCGGCTCGGGCACCTACCGGATACCTGGAGCGCAAGTCCTCGCCGTGCTGGACATCGCAACCCCCTACGGGCCGACGTCGGCCCCGGTCACCCTGGCAACGCTGGCCGGGCGGCCGGTGGCCTTCCTGCCCCGCCACGGTGACGGCCACGCCCTTCCACCGCAGAAAATCAACTACCGCGCCAACCTGTGGGCGTTGAAGAGACTTGGTGTGGAGGCTGTGCTGTCCTCCTCCGCTGTCGGCGGGCTGCGGACCGGGTACGGGCCGGACACGTTCGTCGTCACCGACCAGCTGATCGACCGGACGTGGGGGCGCGGGGACACGTTCTACGACGGCGTAGCGCCCGAGGGTGCGACGCCGTCCGGGGTGCAGCACGTCCCGGCGGCCGAACCGTTCTGTCCCGGGCTCCGTGCCCGGCTTCGGGACGCACTCGAGGCCAAGAGCCTGCCGTTCGTACCGTCCGGGACCGTGGTGGTCATCAACGGGCCCCGATTTTCCACCAAGGCCGAATCCGCCTGGTATGTGGCCGGCGGCGCCGACATCATCAGCATGACCCAGTATCCGGAGCCCGTCCTGGCCGCCGAACTCAACATGGGTTTCGCCAACCTGGCCTACATCACGGACTCGGACACCGGCCACGACGGATCCGAACCCGTCACGGCCGCCGCCGTCTTCGCCCGGCTCAAGAATGTCCAGCAGCACATCCACGCGGTCCTCGAATCCGCCGTCGCCGCCATCGGGGAAGAATACCGCAGCCCCAACCTGATGGGCCCCGCCGCGGTGAAGGCCATCATGACCCGGCCCGTCCCCGGCGGCACGGCGGGCCTCACATGAAGGTCCTGGTGACGGGCGGGGCCGGTTTTATCGGGTCCCACATCGTAGAAGCGTTCCTGGACCAGGGCTGGCAGGTGCGGGTGCTGGACTCGCTGGATCCGAAAATCCACCCCGGGCCGCCCCGGTTCGATCCCCGGGTGGAGATGATGACCGGCGACGTCACGGACCCCGCCGCTGTCGAGCGCGCTTTGAAGGGCATAGACACCGTCTGCCATCAGAGCGCGAAGGTGGGCCTGGGGGTCAGCTTCGCGGACGCACCGGACTACATCCGGAACAACGACTACGCAACAGCGGTCCTGCTCGCTGCCATGGAGCAGCACACCGTCACCCGGCTGGTGCTGGCGTCCTCGATGGTGGTCTACGGCGAAGGGGCCTACACGGACCCGGATACGGGATCCATGGTCCGCCCCGGTCCGCGCACGCCGGAGGACCTCAAGGCCGGAATTTTCGACCCCCGGGACCCCGTCACCGGCAACATCCTGGCCCCGGCGATGGTCACCGAGGATGCCCGACTGGATCCGCGCAATGTCTACGCAGCCTCAAAAGTCAGCCAGGAGAATCTCGCCGCCGCGTGGGCGCGCAGCACCGGCGGCATTGCCATCGCCCTGAGGTACCACAACGTTTACGGTCCGCGGATGCCCCGCGACACACCCTACGCCGGTGTCGCCTCGCTGTTCCGCTCGGCCCTGGCCCGCGGTGAGGCGCCCCGGGTCTTCGAGGACGGCGCCCAGCGCCGCAGCTTCATTCATGTCAGGGACGTAGCCGCCGCGAACATCGCCGCCGCCGAGGCTCTGTCCGCGGACGGCGGTGCCGGATTCCGGGCTTACAACGTCGGCGCCTCCGAGGTGCGCACCATCGGCGATGTTGCTGCGGCGATGAGTAAGTTCAGCACCGGGCCAGCCCCGATCGTGACCGGCGAGTACAGGCTGGGGGACGTACGTCACATCACCGCGTCCTCGGAGCTGATCAAGACCGAACTGGGCTGGGAGCCAACCGTGGGCTTCGAAGAAGGCATGCGTGAATTCGCCACCGCTCCCCTGCGCGGCGAACCCGGCTGACAAGTGCCGGGGGTCGGGATACGCCGCTTCAGAGACGCCAACATCGGCGAGGAATAGAACGCGCCGCGGCCGGCTCCACCGCTCAGACTACTTGCCCCGGCATTCCGCAGCCGAGCAGCACTCAGCATCGAGGGATCCTTGCTGCCCTCAGCCCCCTATTCTCCAGCTGAATCCAAGAATGCGAAACCGAACCGTGCGCGCTGGACAGCCCGCGAGGATTGAGTCAAGAATGAGCCAGCGGGTGTCGGCGGGACTCCTGCACCCCCGACCGGGTTCCTTCGTGCCCGGCTGATCCGATCGTTGGAGGCAGGATATGAAGGCCGTGGTTGTCGGGGCGGGCATTGCCAAGGTCCGGGGTATCCCACTCTGCATTGTGTTTAGTGCTCCTAGCCGCCGAAGTTCAAGGCGTCCAGTGCTCCGTGCGTGATGGTGCAGATGAGGTGAGTTATAGCACCGTGACGTCCTGGACGTGGTCTGTTCTCACGCCCCTCTTGCGTGTTGAACCGTGGCCGCCACGAGTCGCGTCTAGGTTTGGATGGAGCGGCGAACTGCAGATTATTGGCGGTCCCGGCCGTTCAAGACAGTGGCTCGGCGGAGGGAATGCCCGTCAAAGGCATCACGGGCCCTCCTTGCGTTGTTTGATTTGGCCGATGAACACAGGACGCCTCCCTGCCGCTACGCTTGTGGCACGCCGGACGGCTGCAACGAAGCCGGCGTTTCCGTCATCGGATTTACTGGGCAAAAAGTCGGGGGTGACCCGTTTGGGATTCGCACTGTTGTTGAATTTCTTTGAGCTCGAGGCCCTTTTTCCGCGCGCAGGATCGGACTTTCCTCACGGGGCCGTGGGGACATTGCGGACCAGGTCAGAGTCGCTCACGAAGAGGCTGTCTCCCGAATCCTTGCGATCGACGGCACGGTCCGCCTCGTCGACCGCGAGATCATCGTATCCTGGGCGGATCGGGAAGCTGGAGGCTCCTGATGGCCATGGTCGCGACGATCGTGCTTACGATCCTGCTAGTGCTTTACTCGCTTCAAGCCCTGGCGAAGTTCACCATCTGGCTCTTCGTGCCGTACTCGGCCCGGATCCGCCGGATCTCGTCGTACTACGACAAGGACAGCCGCACCATCAGCATCTATGACACGGTAAGCCTGCTCAGCCTTGTGCTCGCGGTGGCTCTGCTGCTCGTGGTCGGGGCAGAACCGATCAGCTTCCTCACCGGCCTGATCGTCGGCATGCTCCTGATCCAGACCTTTTTCCACCGTTTCGACCGTCCGCTCGCGCCCGAACGATCCCCGGCTTCGCCGGCGCCCGTCCGCAAGATGCTTTCCTTCGCGATCCAGGATGCGCCGCTGCTCGCGTGGCGCGAGATACTAGTGATCGCAATTCTGCTCGTCGGCGGCCTGATCGGGCTGGGGTGGGCCGTCGTGTCCCGGCTATCCGTCTGAGAGTTCCTCATGCCGCCTAAAAGAAACCGCCGGATACTGACAGTCATCCCCGGCGGACACGCCCCAGCGCCGGCAGCCCCGGCTCCTGGGGCAGCAATGAGATCCGTTATCACCGGATCGTACGGGTCATCAAAAGACCACGGCGTCTTTCGTCGGAAAATGCCGGAAAAGGTCATCTTCACGACTGCGGCCGCCGCCGCGATCTGCGCCACGGTCGCTTCGTCGAAACCTTTGAACGAACAGGGACATGGCCTGCTCCTGCAGGAGTGCCCGGGTGGCCGGGGCCGCTAAAGCGCCCGCTCCCGCACTAGGAGGGGGACAGTGCGGTGCCCTCTTAAAGAATTGCCTGTCGTAGGGAGTGGAAGCCCCGATGGGAGTCCTGTCGCCTGAGATTACGGGGCGCCGCCTTCGTGAAGGACAACCCGGAGGTTCAGTGCTGAGGGGTGTTCGGGGTCGTGGAGAATTTCCTGATGGGCCACACGCAGCTCGATGGCAGCGGCCAGCGGCTGGCCTGTCCCGGGGTTGCGGTTAAAGCGCGGGTGGGCGCCGCTTGAAACTTGTAGCCGGATACGGTGGCCGCGGCGGAAGCGGTGGGCTGTCGGCCAGAGCTGGATGTGGACGGTTCTGACTCCCTCAAGGTCCGGTCGGGCGTTTCCGGGGTGCAGGCGGATGATCCCGTCGCAGAGATTGAGTGACCGGCCGCGCGGATCCACGTCGCAGAGCCGGGCGTGAAAGTCTGTGTGTCCAAGGCTGGAGCGTATGAACAGTGTCACGGTGACGGGGCCGATGACGTCAAGATCGGTCTCCAGCCGGTTGCTGGTGTAGGTCAGGACGTCCGGACGGGCCTCAAGTTTGCGGTTGTCTTTGCTGCCGGCTCCCAGACCGACCACGGCGCCGCCAACCGTCGGCGTCGGGTTGGCCGGGTCGTAAACGTAACGGGATGCGGGCGATGGCGGGGCCGGCCGTGTGTCAAGCATTCCGGCGGGCTGCAGGTACCACGGAGTGGGACGGCCGGTCGCCGGGGGCCAACCGGGCAGATCCGTCCAGCCGCGGGTGCCGGTGACCCGCACCCTGACCGGCAGGCTCGGTTCGGGCCGGTGTTGTTTCCCGAGCGCGCGGTCAAGGGTGGCGAACGCGTCGCGCTGGTAGGCCCGGAGCGCCATGTTCCGGCCGTGTGCAGCCGAGCTGATGAATAAGCGCACAGATCGGTTTGTACGGCTTAGCGCCGCGTAGTCGGTAAGGACGTTGGGGAGGAAGAAGTCCCACCACCCTCCGGCCAGATGCACGATCGCAGGCATGTTTGATGCGTTGAGGCGGTAATCCATTGCCGCCCAGTATTCGTCGTAGCGCTCATGCCGGATCCATTCCTGGAAGTATCCGATCCGTTCACCGGTGGCGATCCTGTCCGCTTCGCTGACCGGCATCCGGTTCGCGGCGCGCGCGAGACGGCCTTTGGCGGTGAGCGCGGACATGGTTTGGGTCCTGATGGATTGGTCCGGGTTGAACATGCTGTTGACCAGTTGGGCCCATCCGAGGGCGTTGCCAAGTGCGAAGACCCCTCCGGGGTACATGAACGTGTGATAGAAGTCTGACGGGCCGACGTCGATGATTGCTGCTTTCCATTCGGGTATCGGTTGGGATGCCAGGTCCCACTGGGAGTACCCGAGGTAGCTGGCGCCCCAGGTTGCGAACGCGCAGGGGAACCAGTCCTGGCCCCGCATCCAGTCGATGGTCGCCGGGCCGTCGTCGCGGTTCATCACGAATCCGTTGAAGGTCCCGCCGGAGCCGCCGGTACCGTGCAGGCTCTGGATCAGGACCTGGTAGCCGCGCTCGGCGATTAGCCGCGACACGAGGATGTTGGCTGACCGTCTCCCATACGGTGTGCGGATCAACACCACCGGCGCCCGCTCATCGGCCGCCGGGAAATACCGGTCCGCCAACAGCACGACCCCGTCCCGCGCAGGGATCGCCAGATCACACTGCACCCCTACGGATGGAGAACGCACCGGCGGAAGCCCGAGCAGCCAACCCAGAAGCCGGCCTGACGTACTCATCGGCTCACCCTCAGAATGTTCCACGGGAAAATCAAAGCGACCGCCAAAACCACTGGCACCAAAACCCGGTGCCCTTGGATCCGCCTCGGCTGATCATGGCCAAGAGCCCCCGGCTGAATCCGGCAACGGCCGGCCGTGCACCCATGAAGCCTGCCGGTTCGCAGGGGTGTCATACGGTGCGCCTCGGGATCCCGTCGGCAACGCCTGCGGCGTTTTCATACGAGGAGGGCCTGCTGTTCCGGAAAGCAGCATCCGCGTCTTCGCGGAGGACATCTTTGGCCAGCACCCGGACGTGGACCGCCTCGCCGTGCCTGGCGCTGCAGGCCAGGACATCCCCGCGGATCTCGGCGCGGCGGGATTCCTTGCCGGGCGCGGGTTGGAAAACGATCCACCAGGACTCATCCGAGCTGTCCGTAAACAGGTAGCCCCGGGGTGAACTGTAGGCCTCACCGTCGACGCCGCGACCGCCGTAGCCGTCGACGGATCCCGGAAGAGCGGCGAATCTGGCCCCGGCCCGGCCGGCGTAGCCGTGCGGGATCATCCCGGCCCTGCCCGGCACAACCGGGGGCTCCCGCAGGATTCGTAGCTTGCTTTGCACCCGGGCAGGCTTTCCGGCCAACGAGATAGATCCACCGGCAGCTGCACCGCTTTCTACTTGGTCGATCGAATGAAGGAAACCACAAGCCAGATCAGCAACACGGTCATGCCGACGAAGAACAGGGCCGCCCCTACGCTGTCGCCGCTCATGTCAGATCCACCGGTCCTTCCCTGGTCCAGGGCGCGCGCTGCGCCCGCCTGCAATTGAGTACATGGAACATCCATTCGCGGTTCACTGGGCGAATCGGCCGATAATCTTGACGTTTCTTTAACGCCGCTAACGGTCCGTGCCACGGCCGCAGCTCATGACCGTGCAGGTCACGGGCAGACGGGTTCATTGCAGCCGAAAGCCGGGTGTTCTATTGCAACCTGGGGTGGAAACCGATGGCGTGAATCCCGGGCGGCATAAGAGCAACCCCATGAACGCAACACACGCTCGAAATGATCGACCCGGCCACCCTGGCCGTGGACAACAACGTCCGCAAGGACGACGGCACGGTGCCCGTGCTCATGGGGCCAGCGACGCACCCGCGCCGCCTTCGAAGCCGGACGCGAGGCCATCCCGGTCATGATCATCGACAGCCCCGAAGAAGCCGAACGGATCGTCACGCAGGTCGTGGAGAACATCAGCGCACCGAGCTGAGCCAAGCGGGCGAGGCCGAGGCCTACCACCAGCTCTCTCTGATCGAGTGGGGTCTGCGGACTTTGATGTTGTTCCGCCGGCGCCGGCCAACACATGGGCATCAGCCTTAGTCAGCGTACGAGCGGCGCCAGACTGATCGGCTTAGCGCGCCTGCACACGGTCGATAGGTCAGGGCTGGCCTCCACGGGGCACTACCGATCAAAGGCCCCTGTTGTTCGCCGACGGGAGCTGCACCACGCCCCTTCGGCACCGTCCCGTCGTCAGTGAGCCCGCGAAACAGTCATGGTCGTGGCGATGCTCCTGTGGGCTCGGGCCTTTATTTTCGCTCATACCGGAATCGTCTCACTAGGAATTCCACAACCGGAAGGAAAAGTTCGGTATCGGGCCGGCGCCCCTGAGGGCGCGTGCCTGGTGGCCGTGAGGCACAGGTCATCCCGCAGTTCGTCGATGGAGCTTTGACCCTCCACCTCCGTCCTTACGGAACGTTTTTCCCCGGCCGGTTTAGACTGTTGGCTAATCTGCGCGGGAAGGATCTCACTGTGAGGATCTTAATTGTCGGTGCAGGAATTGCCGGTCCTACTCTGGCGTACTGGCTTCAAAAGTCGGGTCACGAGGTAACGATCGTGGAGCAAGCACCCGAACTGCGGAGCGGCGGGTACCTCGTCGATTTCTGGGGTGCCGGTTTCGACGTGGCGGACAGGATGGGCATTGTGCCTGAACTGCGACGACGTGGATATGTCATGACCGAAGCGAGGGCGGTCAATCGCTACGGTCGTCGGGTTGCCTCGTTCAAGCCCGAAGTCATCATGGAGTCGGCGAAGCGTTACCTGAGTCTCCCCCGGTCCGACCTTTCGGCCGTGATCTACGAGGCAATAGGCGGCGCAGTTGAGCTAATCCTTGGTGACACTGTCGGCGCACTCGAGGACGACGGGAACAGGGTTCGGGTCACATTCGATAGCGGCGCAACCCGGGACTTCGACCTGGTGGTCGGTGCCGACGGCCTTCATTCCCGTGTGCGGAGGCTTGCCTTCGGCCCGGATGATCGATTCGAGAAATACCTGGGCATGGTGGTGGCGGCGTTCGAATCCGAACGGTATCCGGAGCGAAACGAACTTGTCGCGTTGATGTACGCCGACGTCGGCTTTCAGGCAGTCCGGCTTTCTCTTCGCGACGATGCCACACTGTTCCTCTTCAGCCTTCGACATGATGGGGACGTGCCGACCGGCCGGGCCGCGCAGGAGAGTCTGCTGCGAGACAAGCTCGGCGGCAAAGGCTGGGAGGTGCCCGCCATGCTCGACCTGATGGCTCAGGCAAAGAACTTCTACTTTGACTCCGTGAGCCAGATCCGGATGCCGTCCTGGACGACGGGGCGCGTTGCGCTGGTGGGCGATGCGGCAGCGTGCCCCTCATTTCTGGCCGGCCAGGGCTCGGCCCTGGCCATGGTCGAGGCCTACACCCTGGCAGCAGAACTCGCACAGACCGGTGACCATCGTGTTGCGTTCGCACGCTACGAGGAGCGGCTCGCTCCGTTGCTGCACTCCAAGCAGGATGCCGCCGATGGTTTGGGTTTGGCTTTCGCGCCCAAGAATCGATTCCAGCTCTTCGCAAGGAACATGGTGATGCGAATGATGGGACTGCCCAAGGTCGCCGACATCGTGATGGGCAGGAGCTTCCACGATGCCATCGAGCTCCCACCGTTCCCCGATCCCGCGTCGGCCCGCTGAGCGGATGGCTCGACGACGATTCGCAAAACTGCCGGCCGACCAGCAGCAGGCCATCCTGCGGATGGCCCTCGACGAGTCCTCCGCCCTCGGGTTCCACGATGCCACGTCCACGATGCCTCGTTCCATCGGGCGATTGATGCGGCCGGTATCTCCAAAGCCACCCCTAACGGATGTCCTAGACCTGAGACAGTCCCACCCAAGGCTCCTCGGCGACTGTCGCCAGGGGCCGGCGAGGATCATCGACGCTAGCTGGTGACGAGCCGTTCGCGGTCGAACATCCGGGCTGGTTCCCGTCGACCGCTACTGTTTCAGCGGCGCGAGCTGTATTTGCTTCGCAAGCGCGTAAGCGATCGGAAGATCGCTCTCGCTCTCGACGAAGACACGGCCAATGACAAGCGCTGAATCGGTTGGCGAAGAAATCTGCGTCATGCCGTTCGGTACGCTTCCCTCCCAGCCGGGCCCGCTAAGAACATAGTCACCGGCTTCGGTTCCCGTCGTCCGTTTGCCGACATAGGCAAAGTTGGCGCCCGTCGACGGGTCAGTGAACTGCACACTGAAGTAACGGCCGGCCATGTCCGGTACGTGCAGGACTTGCGGCCCCTTGCTCATATCAAGCCAGCCACCGACGTAGAGCAGATCGTCAGCCCCGGTTGCCATAAGGCTCCCGCGCCACGCCGACGGGGAAGAGGTGTCGGGCACGGCGTGTTGACGGGGATCGGGCCATCCCCGAAGCCATGCTTGACGATCGCCCTCTTATATCCGTTGACCGTGAGACGCGGCCAGAGGTAGATGAAAGCCGGCGCGTCGAGCCCCCATACGATGACTGCCGCTATGGCGAGAGGAATGATCTCCTCCCCGCTGGCGATCCGCCGGTAGATGACCCAGGCGAAGGCCGCAAGTATGACGGCCGTGAGGGGACGTCCGTATTTCAGGATGAGGTGGTTCATATCACCGCGCCCTGACAACGGGCGGCAATTGGTACGTGCCGTCGAGTATTGCCGCTCCAGGCAGATACACGCGGAACATCAGCTTGAACTTCCCGGAAGGAGTTGGCAGCCAGTTCTGCTTGTGCGTGCTCGGAGCCTGATGCTGGAGACAGATATCGACTGAACCGTCTGCGTTCTGCGCGAGAGGCGAACGGTCACCGACGCTATGGCGATTTGTCGGGTTCTTCACCATGTACCCGGCAACATCAGTCGGAGTGGGCGACCAGAAAGCGTCATTCGGCGGGAGTTGCCCGGCAGGGAAATGCAGGAGGTATCTGTTCCCGCCGTTCAGCGTTTGCCCTGAGCCATCTACAGTGGTCGTCCAGTATGCGGCCTCTTCAAACACATTGACGAGGGGCAGGGCTTTGGCGCAGGCGGCCCGCACGAGGACTCCGTTGCCAGGCTGGCCGCATTTGCGGATGGCACTCCAACCGTTGCCTGTCGTTGTTATCGCCCTGCCCACGGCATTCATGATGAGGATCGCCATCAAGAAGGCCATCACGCCACCGAGAAGTACGCCCTGCACCACACCGGACTGCGAGAACCAAGCGAAGGCATTCACCATAACCGCAAACTACCACTGCGTTCGATAGCTGGGTGCTGCTCCGCACCGACCCGGCGAGCGGAGAACCAGCGAGGCCTCCGGGTGGATGTAGGTGCGTAAATTCACTGAGAGCGCGTCAACCGGCGTGGTGCGTCATCGGCATGGACGCTCCAGCAGAATCAGTAGCTCAAGCCGGCGATCAGAGAACATCCATTCCGGGACGTAGCGGAGTCCTAAATCGTAGGCGTGCCTCAAACCGGCTGTGATTGCGGATAGCCAGGTCAACCGCGCTCAGCTTTGTCGCGTTCAAGGTTCCCGACGTGGATTCCCCAGCGATGCGGACTTAGCTGTGGTGTTGAGTGCTTGAATGGGGGCATGGTGGATCGCAGCGTACTGGTTTCCGGCGGCGGCATCGCCGGCTCGACCGCCGCGTACTGGCTGGCGAAGGCCGGTTGGTCGGTAACGATTGTGGAACGAGCGGCCGGCACACGATCCAGCGGCAACCCGATCGACGTACGCGGAGGAGCGGTCGCTATTGCACGGCAAATGGGCATCTGGTCGCGCCTGGAGGAGGCTGCCACCGGTGTCGAACGCCTGGTCTTCGTCGACGCCGACGGGCGGCCACAGGCCACGATCCGCACGCGCCACCGCGTCGACCCCCACGAGGAGGTCGAGGTCGCACGCAATGAACTCGTCGGCCTGTTGCTCGAGAAGGCCCGGGAGACAAGCCTCATCATCCGGGACGACTCGATCACCGCCTTGCACCAGGACGGCGGCGGAATCGACGTCGAGTTTCAGCGGACCCCCTCCCGTCGCTTCGACCTGGTCGTCGGATCCGACGGACTCCACTCCACCGTTCGGCGCTTGGCATTCGGCCCCGAAGAACGTTTTTCCCGCCCATTCGGCATGTTCGTGGGCACCGTGCGCGCCCCTGCACCGATCCAAGACCCGCGTACCGTGCTGTTGTACAACGAACCGGGAACCTCCTTGACCATCCATCCCGCGGGCGGGAAGCCCGGGTTCGCATTCATCTTCCGGGCGCAGGACGATTTCGACTACCGCGACGCGGAACAAGGCAGACGCCTCGTCGAGTCCACCTACGCAGGCGGCGGATGGCTCACCTCACTCGCGCTCGAGGAATGGGGCGCGTCCGACGACAGGTACTTCGACGCCGTCACCCACGTGGACGTACCGCGGTGGACTGCCGGCCGCGTGGTGCTGCTCGGTGACGCGGCGAGTTGCATCTCGCTGTTCGGTGAAGGATCGAGCAGTGCGATCGTTGGAGCCAAGACCCTCGCGGACGCGATTGTTGCCCACCCGGAGGACCACACCGCCGCTTTCGCCGGCTATGAACACAGGCACCGCAAACACATCCGACCGCTACAACGGGGCGCCGGCATCGCATCGCGCCTCCTCGTGCCCAAGACCCGATCAGGCATCACGATGCGCAATGCTGTGTTGAACACGCTCCCCTTTCGGAACAAGCGACGAACCCCAGATTCGCAGCGATAACTGGCGGACTCTTCACAGCGCTAATTTGGGCCGCCGCCCGTCCCCGCCCAGGCCGTGGATGCGTCCTATTCTCAGAGTGCTAAAGGGCCGCTCGGGGGATCCCGGAGGCAACCTCTACTGCTTCTTCATAGCTGGAGGGTGCGTTCTTCCGGAAGGCAGCATCAGCGTCAGCACGGTTCACGTTGGAGGCCAGAACGCGCCCGTGAACCAGGTCATCATGAGATTCGCTGCAGCCAAGGATATCTCCGTGAACCCGGGGGCCCTGAGAAAGAATCAGGAAATTCTTGGAAAATGATCCACCAGGTGTCACCGGACTTATCCAGGAAGAGGTAACCACTCGGTGGTCGATAAGCAGTGCCGTCCACGCCGCGGCCGCCATAACCTTCCACGGCCCGTGACACTACCGCGAACCTTACCCCGGCGCCTCCGTGCTCTTCTTGCCCGGTCATCTGTTGGCCCTGCTAATCACATTTGAACGAATGGGATGCAAGGAGGCCAGGGGCCCGTCACCCCGGCTCTGGGGACGGTAGGACGACACCATACGGCCTCCCGCGCTGTTTGTCCTTTGCATCGGATCGGTAGAACTGGAGCTTCTGCTCGTTGGCGATTGCATGTGCCCGGATGTGGTCAGCCGACGTGGACCCAGGGGCGTTTTGTGACGTCGGGTTCGGCCTCGCGGAGCACTTCGCGGGTGACCGGGGCGATCTCGCCTTCGCCCAGGAACAGGAAGCGCAGGAGGTTGATGACGGGGTTGCCTTCGGTCCAGCGGAAGTAGATGTGGGGCATTAGGCCGGTCACGTCCCGGATGTGGAAGAGCACCGAGGCGATGGTGTTGGGGACTACCGGGCCGTGGACTTCCAGGATCCGGTAGCCGTGCCGGACCACCCCACGGACTTCGAGTTCGGTTTCGAAGTCGGAGGAATCATCCACGATTACTTCCAGGAACAGGGCCTCGTAATCGACCGGAATATGGCTGACCTCGATTGCCGAGGTGAGCTTGTCCCGGTAGGCCTCTGCGGTCAGGCGAAGCGGCTCGTGGGCGATCAGCGCGATGGGGCCGCTGAGGTTGGAGGACATGAATTCCAGCGCCTCCCGGTCAAGGTGGACGTGGGTGGCGTGCAGTTCAAAGGAGCGCCGGACGCGGGACAACAGGGAGATCACGATGATGCCCAGGATGAAGACTGCCGCGATCCGGATGCCTTCGGGACGTTCGAAGATGTTGGCGATCGTGGTGTAGCTGAAGACCACGGCAATCACCCCGAACCCTATGGTGCGTTTGCGCTGCCTCGCCCGGCGGGCCGAGAGCGTGACGGCCACGGCCGCCGAGGTCATCAGTACCAGCACGCCGGTGGCGTAGGCACCGCCCTGGGCGTCGACGTCGGCGTCGAACAGGAAGGTGATGAGGAAACCGACGAGGGTGAATACCAGCACCAGGGGTCGGACAGCCTTGGCCCATTCCGGGGCCATGCCGTAGCGGGGCAGGTACCTGGGAACAAGGTTCAGCAGTCCCGCCATGGCGGAGGCACCGGCGAACCAGAGAATGGCGATGGTGCTGATGTCGTACACGGTACCGAAGCCGACGCCTAGGTACTCATGGGCCAGCAGGGCCAGGGCGCGGCCGTTGGCTTGGCCTCCTGGCTGGAACTCCTGCTCCGGGATGAGCACCACGGTGATGAAGCTGGTAGTGATGAGGAAGCAGCTCATGATCACCGCGGCGGCGGTCAGCATGTTGCGGGTTCCCTGGATGCGGCCCACCGGGTTTTCCTCGGTATCGTCCTCTCGTCCGCGCACCTGGGGCATGACGGCGACGCCGGTTTCGAAACCGGAGAGTCCCAGCGCCAGCTTGGGGAAGACGAGCAAGGCGATCCCGACGACCATCAGCGGGTCGCCGTGGGCGGTCCACAGGGTGCTCCACCAGTCCCCGACGGCAACGGGGTGGGTAAACACCTCGAAGAGTGTCGCGACGACCACCACGACGTTCAGTCCCAGGTAGAGGGCGACCAGGGTGACGGCGACGCCGATGGCTTCCTTGAATCCGCGCAGGAACACGGCGGCGAGCAGGGCCAGCAGGACAAGGGTCACGGCAACGTTTTGTCCCTGCAGCCAGGCGGGGACGATCGGGTTCTGGATCACGTGTGCGGTGGCGTCCGCGGCCGACAGGGTCATGGTGATCATGAAGTCGGTGGCGGCGAACCCGAGGAGCACCAGGACGAGCAGCTTCCCGCCCCAGCGGGGCATGAGGCGCTCCAGCATGGCGATGGAGCCCTCGCCGCGGTGGCTCTCGCCCGCGACCCGGCGGTAGACGGGCAGGGCACCCAGAAGGGTGACGGCCACCAGGACGATGGTGGCCAGTGGGGAAATCACGCCGGCGGCGAGGGCTGCGATGGCCGGCTGGTAGCCCAGGGTGGAGAAGTAGTCCACGCCGGTCAGGCACATCACCTGCCACCATGGATGTTTCTTCAGGTGGGAGTCGCTCACGGCGCCGGGCCCCTGGTGTGTCCCCTTGCTGTCCTGGAGTCCGAACAGCAGCCAGATCTTCAGGGCTGCCATGCCCTTGGGTCGTCGTGCCGATGGGTCCGCGGGGGGCCTGCTCAACGTCGTCATGGATTCCTTTCCGCGCGACACACCGCGCCGCGACCACAGCCGAAGATAGCACCGGCCACGAAGGCTTCCCCCGGAGCAGGAGGAATCTTGACGATTCCTTAACGTCGGTGCGACTGCGGGAAAGGCAGGGGCACTGCGCGCCAGTTTGCATGATCAGGGCACCAGAATCATTGCGGCATTAGGGAATCGTCAAGATCCGGCCCTGCCGCGTTAAGAATTCGTTAGGGACGGCTCTTTCACGACTCTTTCACGACTCACCGGGGGTTGACTGGGCCTGTCCCGCAGAAAATGTTGCGGGCCGATGAAAGGAACGTGTCGTGGCCGATCTGGCTGTTGTGGGCATTTTTGTGGTGTCCATGGGTTTCGTGATGTGGGTCGGTCAGCTCCTGACCGGGATGGTTGGCGGTGCCAGTGATGGGCCGGTGACGGACCAGTGAGCGCTGATGCCATCATGTGGACTGTGCTGCTGATCGCGGGCCTGACCCTGCTGGGCTACCTGCTGGCCGTGCTCATCCACCCGGAAAAATGGTGAGGATCCAGTGAGCTTCAATACTGCCTCGTTCCTCATCCAGGTCACGGCCCTTGTCGTGGCCCTGGCCGCCGTGCACAAGCCGCTCGGGGTGTATCTGGCCCGGGTTTTCGAGGGGAAGACCTCAACCAGGGCGGAGCGGCTGTTCTACCGGCTCGCCGGTGTTGACGCCGGGACCGAGCAGACCTGGTCCGTTTATCTGCGCAGCGTCCTGGTGTTCTCCGCCGTCTCAATCCTGGCGGTGTTCCTGCTCCAACGTCTGCAGAGTGTCCTGCCGGGCAACAACGGTCTGGCCGGG
The DNA here is from genome assembly GCF_056400885.1 of Arthrobacter sp. P4_H3. Lineage (NCBI taxonomy): Bacteria > Bacillati > Actinomycetota > Actinomycetes > Micrococcales > Micrococcaceae > Arthrobacter > Arthrobacter sp. P4_H3. Next base: position 90,385 of record NZ_JBFUKK010000014.1, on the reverse strand, counting down.
GTTGATCCCTGGGTGGCGATGAACACGGCGATTTCCTTTGTCACCAACACCAACTGGCAGACTTACGCCCCGGAGGCCACGGTCGGGATGTTCGTGCAGATGTGCCTTTTGGCCGTACAGAACTTCCTCTCCGCCGCCGTCGGCATCGTCGTCGCCGTCGCCCTGATCCGGGGCATAGCCCGCACCCGGACCGACAGGCTGGGAAACTTCTGGGTCGACCTGGCCCGGACCTCGTTCCGTGTCCTGCTGCCGATGGCGGCCGCCGTGGCCATCGTGATGGTCCTCGGCGGGGTGGTGCAGAATTTCTGGTCCACCGACGTCGTCAACCAGGCCTCCGGGATCAGCCAGACGATTCCCGGCGGGCCCGTCGCGTCCCAGGAAGCCATCAAGGAGCTCGGCACCAACGGCGGCGGCTATTTCAACGCCAACTCCGCCCACCCGTTTGAGAACCCGAACGTGTTCATCAGCCTGTTCCAGGTCTTCCTGCTCCTGCTGATCCCCTCGGCCCTGCCGTACGCTTACGGCCGCTTAGTGGGCGATCAGCGGCAGGGCTTCACCGTTGCCGCCGTTATGGGCTCGCTGTGGCTGGCCTCCGTTTCCCTGATGGGCTGGGCGGTGGCCTCCGGGCAGGGAACTGCGACGGCGGCCGCCGGGGGCCTCGGCGAAGGATTCGAGCAGCGCTTCGGGCCGGTGCCGGGCGCGATCTTCGCCGCCTCCACCACGCTCACCTCCACCGGGGCCGTGAACACCGCCCATGATTCCCTTCCGCCGCTGGCAGGCGGGGTGGCCATGGTGAACATGATGCTCGGCGAGGTCGCCCCCGGCGGGACGGGCTCCGGGCTGTACGGCATGCTGATCCTGTCCATCATCTCCGTCTTCATCGCCGGGCTCATGGTCGGGCGCACCCCGGAATACCTGGGGAAAAAGATCGGCCCGAGTGAAATGAAACTCACGGCCCTGTACATCCTGGTCACCCCGGCCCTGGTGCTCGCCCTGGCCGGCATCTCAGTCCTGCTGCCGGACGTTGTGGCCAACGCCCCGTCCTCGGGCCCGCACCAGTTCAGCGAACTGCTCTACGCCTTCACCTCCGGAGCGAACAACAACGGCTCGGCCTTCGGAGGCATCACCACCTCCGGCCCGTACCTGTCGGTCATGATGGGCATCGCCATGCTGCTGGGCCGCTTCCTGCCCATTGCGCTGGTGCTGGCCCTGGCCGGCTCCCTCGCCCGGCAACAACGCATCCCCGCGTCGGCCGGAACCGTCCCGACGCACGGATGGCTGTTCGGCTCGCTGCTCCTGGGCGTGACGGTCATCCTGACCGCCCTCAGCTACTTCCCGGCACTTGCCCTCGGGCCCCTCGCAGAAGGACTCCTCAAATGACCCCGTCCCGGACGGACACAACCGCCTCCGCCGCCGAAACCTACGCCGACGGCAACCCCCTCGGCACCCCCGGGGAGCACAAGCACCACACCAAGGCCCCGGCGAAACTGACGCTCTCCACCGTCGCGGCCGCACTCCCGGTCGCGGTCCGGAAGCTCGCACCGCGGCAGATGATCCATTCCCCGGTCATGTTCACCGTGCTCGTCGGGGCCGCCCTGTGCACTCTGATCAGCGCCGTCCGGCCGTCGGTGTTCGGCATCGCTGTCACGGCGTGGCTGTGGCTCACCGTCCTGTTCGGCACCCTCTCCGAAGCCATCGCCGAAGGCCGGGGCAAAGCCCAGGCCGACAGCCTGCGGGCCAGCCGCAAAGGCGTGCACGCCAGGCTGCGGCTGCCCGACGGCAGCACCAGGGACGTCCCGGGCACGGAGCTGCGACTCAACGATGTGGTGATCTGCGAAGCCGGGGACGTCATCCCCTCGGACGGTGAAATCATCGAGGGTCTGGCCAGTGTTGACGAATCGACCATCACCGGCGAATCGGCCCCGGTCATCCGTGAATCCGGAGGGGACCGCTCCTCGGTCACCGGCGGAACCAGGGTCCTCTCGGACCGCATCGCCGTCCGCATCACCGCCGAGCCGGGCCAGACGTTCATCGACCGGATGATCAAGCTCGTCGAGGGCGCCGTGCGGCAGAAAACCCCCAACGAAATCGCGCTCCACGTGCTGTTGGTCTCCCTGACGATCGTGTTCCTCATCGTCACCATGTCCCTGGCACCGTTCGCGTCCCTTGCCGGTGCGACGCCGTCCCCGATCGTGCTGGTCGCGCTGCTGGTGTGCCTGATCCCGACCACCATCGGGGCGCTGGTTCCGGCGATCGGCATCGCCGGCATGGACCGCCTGGTCCAGCACAACGTGCTGGCCACCTCCGGCCGGGCCGTGGAGACCGCAGGGGACATCACCACGCTGCTGCTGGATAAGACGGGAACCATCACCTACGGCAACCGGCGAGCCGTCAATTTCTTCCCCGCCAATAACGCGGAGCGGACCGAACTCATCGAAGCGGCCCGGCTCTGCAGCCTGGCCGACGAAACCCCCGAGGGACGCTCGATCGTGGATCTCGCCGCGGTCAAGGGAGTGACCGGGCCTGATCTGGCCGCACTCCGAAAGACCTCCGGCGAGTTTGTGGTGGTCGAGTTCAGCGCCAGCACCCGGATGAGCGGGCTGGATGTTGACGGCAAGCAGATCCGCAAGGGTGCGGCATCCGCGGTAGCAGCGTTCGTTGAAGAGGCCGGTGGCCACACCCCGGCCGAGGTGGACTTTAGAGTGCAGGAGATCTCCGCCCAGGGCGGCACCCCCCTGCTGGTCGCCCGGATCAGCGCGGCCAGCCGCGCCGAGGTCCTCGGAACAGTCCATCTGGCCGACGTCGTCAAGCCCGGCATGCACGCCCGGTTCGCCGAACTGCGAAAGATGGGCATCCGGACCGTGATGATCACCGGGGACAACCCCATCACGGCGAAGGCGATCGCCGCCGAGGCCGGCGTCGACGACTTCGTCGCCGAAGCCACCCCCGAAGACAAACTCGCCGTCATCAAAAAGGAACAAGCGCAGGGTCGGTTGGTGGCCATGACCGGGGACGGCACCAACGACGCCCCTGCCCTGGCAGCCGCCGACGTCGGGGTCGCGATGAACTCCGGCACCCCGGCGGCCAAGGAAGCGGCCAACATGGTGGACCTCGACTCGGATCCGACCAAGCTCATCAACATCGTGGGGATCGGTAAGCAGCTGCTCATCACCCGCGGCGCGCTCACCACGTTCTCTGTCGCGAACGACGTCGCCAAGTACTTCGCCATCGTCCCGGCACTTTTCACCGCCGCCTTCCCCGGGCTGGAGCTGCTAAACATCATGGGCCTGGCCACACCGGCCTCGGCCATCCTGTCCGCGGTGATCTTCAACGCCCTGATCATCATTGCCCTGGTGCCGCTGGCCCTGCGCGGAGTGAAGTACCGGGCCGTGTCGGCCAACCAGGCGCTGGGCCGGAACCTCCTGATCTACGGCCTCGGCGGGCTCATCGCACCGTTCATCGGCATCAAGATCATCGACCTGCTCATTTCCCTCATCCCCGGCATCGGCTAGGAACCTCCCCATGAAAACTCTCACCGGTTACCTCCGCCAGGCCGGAACGGCCCTGCGGTTCCTCATTCTTGCCACCGTGGTTCTCGGACTGGTCTATCCGCTGGCGATCTTCGGCATCGGGCAGGCCATCGCCCCTTACCAGGCCAACGGATCCATTCTGAAAGGCCCGGACGGCAAGCCCGCAGCTTCGGCGCTGATGGCACAGGTCTCCGCCGACGATACCGGCGTCCAGGACCCGAAATGGTTCCACGCCCGCCCCTCGGCCGTGAAGTGGGACCCGGCCTCGTCCTCGCCCAGCAACCTCGGCCCCAACGATCCCAAGCTGCTCGACGCCGTCACGGCCAACCGGTCAGCCGTCGCGGCCGCGGAAGACATCAACGGGGCGGAGGTCCCCTCGGATGCCGTGACCGCCAGTGGATCCGGGCTGGACCCGGACATCTCCCCGGCCTACGCCAGGATCCAGATCCCCAGGATCGCCGCAGCCAGCGGCCTCAGCCCCGAAGCGGTCCGGTCCATGGTCGACCGGCACACCAGTACAGGTCTGGAGGCGCTCCTCGGACAGCCCTCCGTGAACGTCACAGCACTGAACCTGGACCTGGCCGCCGCGGTGCAGTCCAAGTGAAAGAATGACCACATGGCACGGGCAACGCTGCGGATCTTCCTGGGGGCCGCACCCGGGGTCGGCAAAACCTACGCCATGCTCGAGGAGGGCCACCGGCTAAAAGGACGCGGCGAGGACGTTGTCGTCGCCTTCGCGATGGACCACGGCCGCGCCGACACCCGTGACCTGCTCGACGGGCTCGACGTCATCCCGCCCCGGCGACTCCCGTACCGCGGCACCGAGTTCGAAGAGATGGACCTGGACGCCGTCCTGGCACGTCGGCCCGGCACCGCGATCGTGGACGAATACGCGCACTCCAACATCCCCGGCAGCCGCCACCCCAAACGCTGGCAGGACATCGAGGAACTCCTCAACGCCGGCATCAATGTCCTGTCCACCGTCAACATCCAGCACCTGGAATCCCTCGGCGACGTCGTCAATGCCATCACCGATGTCCGGCAGGCCGAGACCGTGCCCGATGACATTGTCCGGCGGGCTGACCAGATCCACCTGGTGGACATTTCCCCGGAACTGCTCCGCCAGCGCCTCGGCGACGGAAAAATCTACGCCGCCGAGAAAATCGACGCCGCCCTGTCCAACTACTTCCGCCTCGGTAACCTCACCGCGCTGCGGGAACTTGCTCTGCTCTGGCTCGCCGACCGGGTGGATGAGGGCCTGGCGAAATACCGTGCCGAGCAAGGGATCGAGGCCAGCTGGCCGGCCCGTGAACGGATTGTCATCGGCCTCACCGGCGGCCCCGAAGGCGAGGCTCTGATCCGCCGGGCCGCCAGAATCCTCAAGCGCGTCAGCGGCGGAGACCTGCTCGCTGTTCATGTGCGCGCCGCGGATGGCGTCGCCGCAGAATCCCCGCAGGCCCTCGAAGCCCAGCGCCAACTGATCAGGGATCTTGGCGGCAGCTACCACACCGTGGCCGGAGAAGACCCGGCCACGGCCCTGCTGGAATTCGCCCGCAGCGTCAACGCCACCCAGATCGTCGTCGGTGTCTCCCGCCACAGCAACCTCAGCAGGCTGTTTGGCGGCGGCGGAATCGGCAACCGGGTGGTCAGGGACTCCGGCGACATCGACGTGCACATGGTCTCCCATGCGCTCGGCGGGCGCGGCATCGACCATCCACGGGAACGGGACCTCGGACGCGTCCGGGTTGCTGTCGGCTTCGCCCTGGCGGTCCTGCTCCCGGTGCTGCTGCAGCTGCTGCTGGCCGCCAGCCCGGCCCACAATGTTGCGACGGCAGTCCTGATCCAGCTCACCGGATCGATTGCCGTCGCACTGGTCGGCGGGCTGTGGCCGGCATTGCTTGGAGCACTGTGGAGCAGCCTCCTGGTGAACTTCTTCTCCACTCCGCCGGTCGGGACTTTTACCATCAGCGACCCCCAGAACATCCTCGCACTCCTGGTCTTCGTCGGCGTCTCCGCAGCCGTGGCAGCCGTAGTGGACGTTGCGGCCCGCCGCTCGAAGGAAGCCGCCCGCGCCCGGGCGGAGGCCGCAACCCTGGGTGATCTGACGCGCGGGGCCGTCAGCGCCGAGGACACGGTCAAGGGATTGCTCGAGCAGGCGCTGGACGTGTTCCAGGTACGCGGCGCGGCCCTCTTCACCGCAGCCGCCGACGGCGCTGACAACAGCTGGCGGCTCGTGGCCCACGCAGGGGATATCGCCGCCACCGGGCCGGACGAAGGCGAGAACATCGAAGACGTGAATCCAGGGACCCGTCTCGTCCTCTCAGGCAGGGTCCTGCCGGCCGCCGACCGGCGCCTGCTCGGCGCGTTCGGCGTCCAACTCGCGGCCCAACTCGAACGCCGCCAGCTCGCGGCGAGCCGCCGCGAAGTCCTCCGCCTGGCCGAAAGCAACACCATGCGCACCTCCATCCTCCGTGCCGTCTCCCACGACCTGCGCACACCACTGGCCGGCATCAAACTGGCAGTCGGCGGCCTCAGACAGCCCAACATCCACTACACCGCAGAGGAGGAACAGGAACTGCTCGCCACCATTGACGAGTGCTCGGACCGCCTCGACGCCCTCGTGGGCAACCTCCTGGACATGTCCCGGATCACCTCGGACTCGGTGAACCCCCTGATCCGGCCGGTCCGCTGGTACGAAGTCATCCAGCCAGCCCTGCACGGCATCCCGGCCGGCAGGGTCCGGGTGGACCTGCCGCCCAACATGCCCGAAGTGGATGCCGACGCGGGAATGCTCGAACGGGTCATTGCCAACATCGTGGAAAACGCCGTCAAATACGCCCCGGATTCCGACATCGTCCTGGTCGGGGCCGCCGGCGGACTCAGCACCACCACACTGGCAGGGCAGCCGGCAGGGGAACTGCGCATCATCGACCACGGCCAGGGCGTCCCCGCCGAAAGCGTCGTGCAAATGTTCCAACCGTTCCAACGGCTCGACGACGTGCCGGCGGCCACAGGCGTCGGGCTCGGCCTGGCCGTGGCGAAAGGCTTCACCGAAGCGATGGGCGGCACGCTCACCGCCGAACAGACACCCGGCGGCGGACTCACGATGGTTATCCGCCTGCCGCTCTCCACCGGCGTAGCCTTCACCGACGACGGCGCGCAGGCGCCGGTAAGCGCACAGTCCGCGCTCCTGCGGCGGCAGCACACCCCACCCCTCCCAACACGGAAGCAGACACCATGAGCAACGTACTCGTGGTGGACGACGACGCACACATCCGGAGCGCACTGGGGATTACCCTTCGCGCAAACGGCTATACCGTCTCCACCGCACCGGACGGTGAATCCGCACTTGTTTCAGCCGCCCAACACCCGGTCAATGTCATCATCCTCGACCTCGGCCTGCCGGACATCGACGGAACCACAGTCATCACGCGTCTGCGGAAGTGGAGCGGCGTGCCAATCCTTGTCCTTTCCGCCCGGCACGGTTCCAACGACAAGGTCCAAGCCCTGGACGCCGGCGCGGACGACTACATCACCAAACCGTTCGGATTCGACGAGCTGCTCGCCCGCCTCCGCGCCCTGCTGCGCCGCAGCCTTGGACCCGAGGAAACACCGGTGATCACCACCGACGCGTTCACCGTGGACCTGTCCTTGCGCCGCGTCCTTCGCGACGGAAAGGATGTGAGCCTGACACCCACCGAATGGAACATCCTTGAGCTTCTGGTGCGCAATCCCGAGAAACTCATCACCCAGCAACAGCTGCTGACCGAAGTGTGGGGGGCCGCCTACGGGAAGGAAGCCAACTATCTGCGGGTCTACATGGCCCAGCTCCGCCGAAAGCTCGAACCCGAACCCGGAAACCCCCGCCACCTCCTGACCGAATCCGGCATCGGCTACCGCTTCCAACCCTGAGCTCCGTGATCCCGCCCCGAACGGTTGTCCGCTCCCCCACGCGCCCCACCACGGTCTTGCTGTCCGGCCGAATACTGTGGATCATTGGCTGCCGGCGCGCTAAGTGGGACCTGGCGAATGCACACCCCTCGGCCCGGATGTGTGCGCAACGCAGTGGGCCAGGTCGGTCAAGGGGTACAGCACCCCCGGAACTGGTGGCGTTAAGGATTCGTAAAGACCGGCCCTTAGCTGGTGGTGCGCCGGATTTCCGGTGTTACGCTCCGTGATGGTCTGGCCGGTCCGGCCGGGTCACGGCCAGGACGCGCAGGGCTGTCCGACGAGCGGAAAGGACCATCCGATGCCGGCACCTGAAAGGGTAGCGCCCGGGCGCGGCCTCGCTGGAGCACTGCGTTCCCGGACGGCCTTACTGCTGGCATTCTCTTTTGCTGTGATGGCCGACCCCGTGTCTTCAGTCGCGTACGCCATTGAAGCAGCCCTCCGGGCGCTGAATGGCGACCTGGGCCTGCTCGTGCCCACGATGGGTCTCGTCGTGGCCATCATCGCCCTGGTGATCCTCAATTACCGGCAGCTGGTCATCCGCTACCCGCAGGGCGGCGGAGCGTCGGCAGCAGTCGGGGAAGCCTTCGGGGACCGCTGGTCCTTCATACCGATCGGCGCGCTGGTGGTCGATTTCGTCCTCACGATCGCCATCAGCGTATCGGCCGGGGCGTCAGCGGCAATCGCCTACTTTCCATCCCTGGCCCCCTGGCGGCTGCTGCTCGCACTGGCACTGGTCATCCTCGTCGGAGCCGGGACATGGTTCGGGCACCTAGGGCGCCTGGTCTTCGCCGCGATGACCGTGGGATTCATCATCGTCTCCGCCCTCGTCCTGCTCTACGGCCTGGGCGCCACCCCCCAACCGGTGGGAACCATCACCGACACCCCCGGGCACCCTCCGGTCATCGCCGTGGTACTGGCCTTCCCCGTGGCGATGGCCCTGGCCACGGGCGTGGAAGCCCCGTCCTCGGCGATCGCCCAGCTAGGCCAGCTCGATGATGCGGGCCGGAGCCGCTTCGGCAGGGTCACGCTGTGGCTGACGCTCGCCATCGTCGGATCGATCACCCTGGGTCTGACTCTGGAAGCGGCGCACCTGCAGGTCGGTATCCCGCCCGAGGACAGCACCCAGATCGCTGAACTGGCCCGGCTGGCGGCGCCCGGTCCGGTCTTTGCCGCCTTCCAGCTCGTTACCGCCCTGTTGCTGCTCTCGGCCGCCAGCTCCTCGTTCCAGGCGGGCCCCGGTCTGCTCAAAGCCCTCGCCCGCCACACCAACAAACAGGGCGATACCGTCGGCATCCTTCCTCCCCCGCTGGGACACACCAACACCCACCACACGCCCTACTGGGGCGTGGTCCTGTTCATCGCCCTGGCATGCGCTGTCACCGCCGCGGCCGGCGGCGTTGACCAGGAACTCGTGCTCTTTTACGCTGTGTCGGTTTTCCTGAGCTTCCTGGCCGGGCTGCTTTCCATGGCCCTTTTTTCCCACCGGGACGGCCGCCGCGGCTACCTCATCATGAACATCGCAGGCGCCGTGGTGGTGGCGTTCACCCTGGCCGCCAACCTCTCCAGGGGCCTGCCGATCATCAGCTTGGCCGCGGCCCTGATCATCGCGGCCGTCCTCTACGGGGCCTGGGTCAGGGCCGGGCGGCCGCGGGGTATCCGCAACGTCGCAGCAGAAGCCGAGGAGGTCTCCGAGTGAGGACCAGCGGAAGAGAAAAGGACGTCAAGATCCGCAATGCCGCCCCGGTGAATGGCAGCCAGCGAATCCAGTCTCGGATCAGAGCCCACGGAGACAGTATCGGACGGGCGCTGCTGCATCCGGTCCGTTCAGTGCCCCTGGCGTTCCTCGCCGTGATACTCCTGGGCTCCGGACTCCTGATGCTGCCCATCGCGCGCACGGCCGCAGAAGCAGACCCCGTACTCCCCGCCCTGTTCACAGCCGTCTCCGCCGTCTGCGTCACAGGCCTGATCACCGTCGACACCCCAACGTTCTGGACGCCTTTCGGACACGCCGTGATCCTTGGGCTGATACAAGTCGGCGGGTTCGGCATCATGACCTTGGCGACCTTGTTGTCGCTGCTCGTGCGCAAAAGCATCGGGCTCCGGGGCCAGCTGGTCGCCCAGTCCGAAACACACACCCTGAACTTCGGCGACGTCCGCTCCGTCCTTTTCCGGGTCGCCCGGATCATGGTCGTTTTCGAAGCCATAACGGCTGCCCTCCTCACGCTCCGCTTCTGGTTTGCCTACGACGACAATCCCGGCACAGCCCTCTGGCACGGGACGTTCCACGCTATTTCAGCGTTCAACAACGCCGGATTCGCCCTCTACAGCGACAGCCTGATCGGCTTCGCCGACGACCCCTGGATCATCACCCCCATCTGCCTGGCGGTGATCGCCGGAGGGCTCGGGTTCCCCGTGCTCATCTCCCTCCTGAAGGGCGGCGTCCGGATGAAGGACTGGACCGTCCACCTTCGTCTGACCGTCTACGGCACCCTGGTCCTCCTCGCAGCAGGGTTCGTGCTCTTCGCCGCCTTTGAATGGAACCGGGATGAGACGCTGGGCCCCATGTCATTGGGCGGGAAACTCCTGGCAACCCTGGCCGGCAGTGTCTTCCCGCGCACGGCAGGGTTCAACAGCATTGATTACGCCTCCGCGTCCCCTGAGACCCTGATGATCACCAATATCCTGATGTTCATCGGCGGTGGCAGCGCTGGAACCGCCGGTGGCATCAAGATCACCACGTTCCTGGTCCTGGGGTTCGCGATCTGGAACGAGATCCGGGGCCGCGACCAGGTCACCATCGCCCACCGCTCCATCAGCTCCTCCGTTCAACGCCAGGCGCTCTCGGTCGCGCTCCTTGGAGTGGCCGCCGTGGTCAGCGGCACGCTGCTGCTCCTGATGTTCACGGACTACAGCCTTGAGAAAGTCCTCTTCGAATCAATTTCCGCGTTCGCTACCGTGGGCGTCAGCACCGGAATCACCTACGACCTGCCCGCCAACGCCCAATGGGTACTCATGGTGCTGATGTTCACGGGCCGCATCGGCACTATCACCGTCGCGTCCTCTCTGGCCCTGTCCGCCCGCCCGCGGCTCTACCGGCTCCCGGAAGAACGACCCATCATCGGCTAGCCCGCGCCCACCGAAACCCTGGACGGGCTCCCGTTGCAGGACCTCCAACAACTGCGGGGAAATCCAGCGTTGGCAGGAGAACACGGCAGTACTAACGAACGCCACCGACGCGCCTAAAGGTCCTCGCAGGGAGTCCAGACAATAGGGCGCCTACGTGATCGCACCGACAGGTTGGGTGCGGCGGTAGAGGATTCCGATTGCAATAAGCCAACTGTAGGCGGCGAGGAGCGATAGTTGCTCAAGGATCCCGGCCGGTGCAGGCTGCCAGATCCCGAGTGAATCCAAGCGGTAAGCGATCCCTGCCGCAAACGCGAAAACGATGATCAGAGTGCCGGTCACGACCGAGAAGGTCGCCGGCCCCCGGGCCTCAGAACGGAACCGTCTGGCCAGGATGAATGCCGCAGCGGAGAGGCCACCGAACACAAGGGTGCCGGCGCCTTGGTGGATGCGCCCGGCAAGTGTTGCGGTCGGCGGCTCCCCCGGCGGGTAACCCAGCGCGGGATCTGTCGGCACCAGGCCGCTGATGATAAAGCCGACAGCGGCGACGGCGATCACGATGGGACCCCACGTCGCTCCACGACCGGATCGCAGCACGCGCCGAAGTCCGAGGGCGAAGAGCCCGAGGAGAACTCCGCTGAGAACGAACGCGACTGCGAACACCCATGCCCCGTCTCCGGTCCCCAGTTGACTCACACCATTGCGCCACACGCTGTATCCCTGGCGGGTGGCTCCGGCAACTCCGAGGATGACGGGCAACGTCGCTCCCGCGATGACGCCGCTCGCGAGCAACGAACGCGTGAGAGCAATATGGGCGGGCATGGTGTTCTCCTTTCGACGGGGATCCAACCCTGGCTAAGAAAGCGCTAACCCGTGCGAATAATGGGGCACCTGCAAAAGCCCCTGGGCTTATGGCACCGCGAGCAGCTCCAGCGCGCTCACCGCTGCGGATATTCCGTCCTCGGCGCATACCCTGTGGCCCAGCACTTCGGCGGCACGTGCCAATTCCGGGTCTGTGGCAGCGGTGGTGATGGCCGCGGCGAGGCCAGCGGCCGTGAGGTGGCGTTGCGGCTGTGGCGCGGGAGCGACACCGCGGGTATGCGCCAGCCGGGCCCAGAACGGCTGGTCGGCGATGAACGGGCACACCACTTGCGGGCGCCCCGAGGCGAATGCGGTGCCGACCGTGCCAGCGCCCCCGTGGTGCACCACGGCAGCCATACGCGGGAACAACCTCAGGTAGTCCACATCCTCCACAGCAAGAACGTCTTCACCTGACACGCTGCTGTCCAGTCCGCCCCAGCCCGCGCCGATCACCAGGCGTTTTCCTGCACGGCGTGCCGCTTCCACGACCAGGGCCGTGCTGCGCGCGGGGTCACTGCCGGACATTGAGCCGAACCCGACGAACACCGGCGGGTCACCGGCACGAAGGAAGTCCTCGACCTGCGGCGGCAGCGCATCGCCCGAGGGCCGGAGGAACCAGTAGCCGGTGGTATGCACCGAGTCCGGCCAGTCCGGAGTCGGGGGCAGCACCGAGGGACTGAATGCGTGCAGCACCGGAGCCTGGCCGTTATCCGGTCGGCGCAGCGGGTCGTGCCGTCCGCGGCGGCGCGGGAGACCGAGGGTGTTTTCGCGCCACCGGTCGACGACCCGGCCGAATATTGCCGCCGGGGCCTTCATCCCCACGAACGTGGCCCGGTTGGCACCGGCAGGCAGCCAGGAAGGCATGCCCACCCCCGGCCAAGGAAACTCCTTTGTCGGCAGGTACATCGGTATCGACAGAGCCAGCACCGCCGGGATACCGAGCTTCTCGGCCACGTGCTGTCCGGCGATGATCTGGCCGTTGTGCACCACAATATCCGCGCCGGCACCAGCGCCTTCCGATGCGATGGCCCAGCAGTCGGCCAGCAGTTGGGTGAACATGGCCGGCATGGTCCGTACCTGCCTCAGCCGCGCGCGCACACCGCCCTCGATCACCATTGCCGGGTCGTCCATCAACCGCATCGGGCCGTCATCCACGCCCGCGAACGGCACCTCATGACCAGCGACGAACCCGGCGAACCGTTGCGGGGCGGTAAGCACCACTTCGTGCCCGGCAGCAAGTAATCCCCGTGCCAGCGCAACGAACGGCTGAACATCACCGCGCGTCCCCATCGTCATGATCAGTACTTTCATCGGTCAAACTCCTGTCAGGTGAGGCCGCGGTGCTGAAAGCCACACTCCGCGGGAAGCATGCAGCGCTCAAAGGGGCCATGGTTCCCCGTCGGCCCGGCGTTCATGGCTGCCGCCCGGTCGCCTCCCCCGGGTGGAGGCCGCTAAGGAACCAACTGGCTCCCGCGACCATCAGCAGGAAACCAGCGGCGCCGATGACCGCAAGCTGTGTGATGATTCCGGCGATGACCAAAGCGAAGCCGGCAAAAGCGGCCAGGACACCGTAGAGCGTCCGTGGGGATGCCAAATTCCGGGACAATCCGGCCTGCAGCTGCTGGTCCAGGTCCGGGTCGGTTGCGGCCAGTTCCTGTTCGAGCTTTTCAAGGCGCCTGCGCTCTTCATCTGACAGGGCCATGGCGGCGGCTTCCTGCCCTTCTGGGTATAACCGTGAGCCGGAGGACTGCAATATCCCGGTGCGTCCCGGCGGCATCGGCCCAACGATCCAACCCGAACATCCGGACAGTTCCGGCCGCCGAGCGGATGAGCCCAGGAGCAACCCTCAGGGTGATGGATTTGCCGGCACCGTTGGGGTCCAAAAATTCGCGGACTTTACCGGCGGCGACGCTCGGGCAAGGGCTGCACGGTGCACGTGTCCTGCCGAATTCTCCGACATGACCGAATGTTTCAACGACGGGTCTATTTGCTGCAGTCATGAGCCGTCCGCTCCTCAGGTCATCACGCGAACGCCCGAGGCCGCTGCCAAGGCGTTCCGCAGGCATTGCCCACGGGCCGACCAGGCTTCCCGGCTCTCCAATCCACAGCATACAAGCACCCGAACGGCCAAGGAAGACCAGCCAGAGGCCATTTCCCCACCGAGCAGGCCGCCCTGAAATGCCTCTACCTCGCCACCAGAGCACTAGACCCCACAGGCAAAGGCAGGGCACGATGGGCCACACGATGGAAACCGGCGCTCAACGCCTTCGCCATCAGCTTCGACGGAAGAATCAACTAAATGCCAACCGTAGATCCACCGAAAATCGGACAGTCCCTGATGTCTCTGGACATGGGTGACGGTTCTGTATCAGGAGATCGGTGACGTTTCGTGTATCAGGACTTCCGTGACGGTTGTGGGTTGTTTCATGGTGCGTCCTGGGGGCTTGCCGTTGCCGACTGATTTGGTCCCGGCCGGCGGGCAGGGGTAGGACGTGATGTGGGTGCCTTGGTCATCGAAGAACTGGATTGTCTCGGTGTCCCAGAGTGCGTGGATGGCCTGCCGGGCGTAGGGTCTGCCGATCATGTAGACCACGCTGTTGATGGTGACTCTGCCGTTGGGGTAGGCGGTGCGGGTGGTCTGGCCGCTGCCGCGGGTCCCGTCCTGTGTGGAGGCCGGAGCGGGTTTGGGGTGTGGTGGCTCGGCGGCCGGTGTGGCGTCCCATGCTTGTCGCGGGGTGATCCGTCCGGGCAGGCCTTGGTGCGGGCGTTCGGTGTTGTAAAGCTGATCGAACGCGTCGACCTGCTCTTGGAGCTGTTCAAGGGTCCCGGCGAGGGGTTGTTTGTCCAGGAACCGGAAGAGGGTCTGATGGAAGCGTTCGTTCTTTCCCTGCGTGGTTGGTTTGTACGGTTTCCCGGTGATCGCCTCGATCCCCAGGGAGGTGACGTACGTGAGGAGCTGGCCTTGATGGCCCCGCCTTGAAGGGTTCAACGCGGCACCGTTATCCGTGAGCAGTTTCTGCGGTACCCCGTGCGCGGTGATGCCCTTCTTCACCACCGCGATCGCGGCCTCGGACGTTTCCCCGGCGGCGACGTGGGAGGCGACCGCGAAGCGGGAGTGGTCATCGATGAGCTGGAAGATCACGCATATACGGCCACCGGTGAGGACGTACTCGGTCGCATCCAGCTGCCACAGACAGTTCGGGGCAGGGTAAACGAAGCGGCGATACGCGGCCCGGGGCTTCTTCCGTGGCTCCAGCCTCGCGACACCGCTTTGACGGAAGATTCTGGCCAGCGACGCGACCGAGGGCACCGGTTCCAGGCCCATGGATTTCATCTTCTCGAACACGCTGATCGGTCCGTGGTCCAGGCCCGAGCGCTCCAACGCCGCCCGCACCCGGAGTGCCTGCTCCTTGGCCTCGTCACTGATCCTGGACGGGCTTGTGCGCGGTCGGCGGGACCTCGGTTCCAACGCCGCAGCCGGGCCCTCGGCCCGGGCCCGGCCGAGCAACACGTAAAACGTCTTACGGGAGATGCCATGCTCGGCACAGAACGATGTCACAGCACCACGCGGCGCATCAGCCGGCCACTGCGAGATCGCTAAACGGACACGAGGATCAACAGGCTCAACTCCACTCATCCACCAATCAGATCGGCAAAAGTGTCACTACCAAGAACCCCTGAACTGTCACCGATGTCCTCATGTAGAACTGTCACCCATGTCCAGAGACATAACACGACGCGATCCTAAGCCTGAAGTGTGCACAATGTGCACACTTCCTTTTGATCCTTCCCTGAGCCTGCCGGTTGCGTTGAGGGCCAACGACGACGACGGCCGCACCGGAGCTAATCGCGTCCTGTTTCGGACAACACCCCCGGACCGGATGCGGTTTAGTGTTGGACTGTGAGCGGTGTAAAGGAATTCGGGTCCGGCCAGGAAGCTGCCAACGATTATCGAGTCCTGGTCTTCGGGCGTCTCCTAGGCGCGGCGAACCGACTTGAGTACCTCTTGGGGCGCGACCTGGAGCAGGAATTCGGCATCAGTCACTCCGTCTTTGAACTTCTGCTGCTGGCGGGGAGGGCAGGCATTCAGGGAATCCCGGTGCGGGACATCGCCCAGGCCCGGGTACTGACCTCCGGCGGAGCCACCCGGCTGGTGCAGCGCGCGTCAGCGCTGGGTCTGATCGAACGCGAAAACTCTGCTTCTGACGCCCGCGTCCAGCTGATCCGACTCTCTCCACACGGCGAAGACGTGCTCCTTCGCGCCACTGCCCGCCACGTAGAAAACATCGAACGGCACCTCCTCAACCTGCTCTCCCCCACGGAGTCGGAGGTATTCTCGGCGGCCGTGAAAAAGATCAGCAAGAACGCCGCGCAGGAGCTGCCGATCATGCCGTGATCGAGTAGGACACAACCTTCGGGAATAGCTGACTGGTCAGCTATGTTGGATCTGAGTGAGCGTGCCTAGCGCGACTCGCCCCGGACACTTTTCCGGGGACATCCGAGAAAGGTTCACCAACATGTCACTGAATTTTGAGGTTTTCGATCTCGACTTCCCCGCAGGTTCACCCAACAAGTCAGCAACGTTGATTACTGGCCCCTCAAAGGCTCTCCTCGTGGACGCCGGTTTTACCCGGGCTGACGGCCACCGTCTCGTTGCGGCGGTCCTGGACTCCGGCAAAGACCTGGAAACAGTCTTCATCAGCCACGCCGACCCCGACTACTACTTCGGCCTGGAAGTCATCGCCGACGCATTCCCAAATGCCACAATCCTGGCGACCCCCATCGTGATTGAACACATCCAGGCAAGCTACGAGGGCAAGCTCAAGGCGTGGGCGGCGTTGGGGGCCAACCTTCCAACGCGTCTAGCCACGATCACTCCCCTGACGGCGGACGCCATCGACCTCGAGGGCCACCGCTTCGAACTCCGGGGCGGCTCCGAGACCCTTCCCGACAGGCACTACCTCTACAACGCAGACCAGAACGCAGTCGTCGGTGGAGTCCTGGTCTTCCAGGAGGAACACGTGTGGACCGCAGACACCTCAACTCCCGAACAGCGCTCAGCGTGGATCGAGCTCCTTGACCAGATGCAGGCCCTGAAACCAGAGCTCGTCATCGCAGGACACCGCCTGCCGGGAACCGCCAACGACGCCTCCGGGATCGACTACACCCGGTCTTACCTCCAGGAATTCGAGCGGATCCTCACCCGCTCAGCCGACGGAGCTTCTGTCACGGCTGCCCTGAAAGAAAGCTATCCGAACTCCGGGATGCTCATTGCCGCGCAAATCGGGCCCAAGGTCGCCAAGGGGGAAATGACATGGGGCTGAACGACACCACCGATCCTCTCACCTCAGCCTCGCCCCGCGACGTCGTCCGCCGGCAGTACATTGCATCGGCAGCTGGTGACCTCGAAGCGCTCCGTGCCACAATGGCCCCGGATGTCGAGTGGACGGAGATGGCCGGCTTCCCCCTCGCCGGAACCTACCGGACACCCTCGGGCGTCACATCGAACGTCATGGAAATCCTTGGCCGGGATTGGGATGGCTGGGCTGCCCACGACGATACATACGTCGTAGACGGCGAAAACGTGGTGGTCCTGGCCAGATATACCGCCAAACACCGGGCCACCGGGAATCCCTTAAACGTACGGGTCGCCCACCACTTCATCGTTCGCGGCGGACTCATCGTCCGCTTCGAACAATTCGTTGACACCGCAAAAGTCGCCGAAGCAAGCCAGCCCACAGCCAACTGACTTAGCTGCGATGAGAGGGCAACCATCAAGGGAGTCCCCTTATCGCAAGCATGAAAATCCGCCTACATTTCAGGGCGAAGTACAGCGCGCCTGAAGTGGGGCTCCACATAGGCTGGCGTGGCTGTGCCTACAAAATGATTGTGTCGAGCCTCTCTGGGCGCGGATCAGCAATTGAAATCTGGCACGACGCTGTGACAATGGTGAGCTTCCGAGGCCGACGGACTGTGACCGTCAAATGCCTTCTGCGGCGATCTGGCCAGAAGTTCATTGTTCCGCGGCCACCCCTCGAATGAGCCAGCAGCAGATTCGGTCGGATGACTTCAACCTTTCAAGCAGGGACGGTTCGACGGAATGGAGACACTGGACGTGCACTGGGCGCCAGGCCCGCACACTGGCCGACCTCGGCCAACTGCAGGAGTGGCTCGCGTCCCACCAGGAAGGCGAACCGGCAGCGAGAAGTCAGCCTTGAGGGCGATGAGGGCCTGGACCTTCACCGTTGTTTTGAGCCCTCAAGGCCCGTAATTTTCCCAATAGGCCACTTCTGCCCGCCACCGTTCGTTTTCCCGGCGCAATCGCTCCAGCTCGGATGTCTCCGCCGGCGGTGGGGCGTGGGGATTCCGGGGTCGGCCTTTTGGCTTCGGGCGCAAGGCGTCCGCGCCCTCGGGACGATACGCACGCACCCACGTTTTCAGTAACACAGGCGAAGACAGGTCAGCCTCGGCAGCGAGATCCGGGACAGTCTCACCTGCGAGGAACCGTTCGACCAACGCGAGCTTGAAGTCGAAAGAGTATGACTGTTTTGTCGGCTTGGTCACCAGCGCTCCTTGACCACGAATCCTCCACCGCCGATACAGCCTCTTAACCGGCCAACGGGACACGCCCAGCAGGTTGGCTGTCGCCGTATCTGCAAGGCCTTTCTCAAACCACGCTCCAGCGGCCTCGCGCTGGACTTCAGACAATGATCTACGTGAACGCAAAAAACTACTCCCCGGGAGCCTGAACTGAATTTCTCAGTCCAACTTCCGGGGAGCAGTTCAATGTTTGAACGGGGCGCTGTCGTTTAGTTGGAGAAGTGACTATCCGATGCGTTCAGTGAGCCATCGGCGGAAGCGGTGGCCGTGGACGACGGGGCGATGAGGAGGAGTTTGGTGCCGGGTTCGTTGCCGGGGCCCTGCCGGCACCATGCGACAAGTTTTTTGGACATGGCGGTGCGGGCAACTTGAATCACAACGACGTGAAGAAGTTCGAACATCTTCAGGTCCGACGCCGCCCGGCACCAAATATCCGAAGAGGGCTAACTTCCCCGGCTCATTGACCCTTCGCCACTACCTGCCCAGGACTACGGTCCCTGCCTTCTGGGTGGCTCCACGAGGCCCGTCACTTTCAGGCTGGGGGCAGTGGTGGTCCCCCTTTCGGCATAAAGCGACAGACGGGTGCTGTCCGGCCCCGGAAATATAAGGCCTGTCATGGTGACCCGGCCGTCTTGGGCGAAAACTTCCACTGAGCAGTGGTCGATAAAGAGGGTGAGGGTGTATGACCCGTCGGAGGCCGGTTTTAGCGGGGCTGTATCGATGGATGCAAAGGCGTCATGGAATTCGGTGTTACCGGAGCGGGTCCGGTCCATGATGAGCCGGTTCTCGCCGGGGCGGATGCCGATGCGTGTGCCGTCGGCGCCATTCCCCCGAATGATGAGTCCGAATTCCTCTGCAGATCCCGGGATGAAGGTCACCTCGATTATCTCTACCGGCGCACCCGCGTCCAGGTGGCGTATTTCTTCATCGATAGCAAGATCTGACCAGCTGTTCACAGGCAGCGAGTCGCCGGTTCGATATTCGTCGGCGACCCGTTGGGACAGACGGGGCTGGCCTTGGTCTGTGACCAGGGCAATTTCACGTACGAGTGACATGGAACTGCGCCATGGCCAGGTCGGGATGGCGGCGCCGTATTGCCAGTTGTTCATCCAGCCGACCATGAGACGGCGCCCGTCGGGTGCGTTGTTGAAAGAGACGGCGGCGTAGTAGTCGCGTCCCCAATCGAGCCAGTGGTAGGTGTCGAGCTCGGCCGTTTGGCTTCTGCCGTCGGTGACGGTTGTTTCGGATGTGAAGACCACGCCGTCGAAGTGGCCGACAAAGTATTGGCCCCCGGACCCGCCATTGGGCCCGCCGGGGTTGAGATTCACGGTGAGAATCCACTTGGTCTGCTCTTCGTCGCCGTCCAGTGGCAACGGGAAAAGGTCAGGGCACTCCCAGACGCCGCCGGTGGCGTTGGCGGGTCCGAAGCTGCTGAGGTAGTGCCAGTCCCGAAGGTTATCGGAGCTATAGATGACCACTTTGTGATCGTTGGCTTCGACGGCCATCATGACCCAATAGCTGCCCGGGGGTCCGTTGTAGCGGAAGACCTTCGGATCGCGGAAGTCTGCGGAGTTCCTGTCGAGGACGGGGTTGCCTTGGTGCTTGGTCCAGGTGTAGCCGCCGTCGGAGCTCCAGGCCAGGGACTGTGCCTGCGTGCCGCGGCGGGCGGAGCTGTCTTTGTAGGCGCTGGTGTAAATTGCCACAAGTGGGACTGTGTGTCCGTTGCCGAGGCCGCTGGTGTTGTACTGGTCGATGACGATGCTGCCGGAGAAGATGTCCTCTTCAGCGTCGCAGAGGATGGCCACGGGCTGCTCGTCCCAGTTGACCAGGTCGACCGAGGTGGCGTGGCCCCAGGACATGTTGCCCCAAACGTTCCCGAAGGGGTTGTTCTGGTAATAGAGGTGGTAGATGCCGTCGTGGTAGACGAGTCCGTTCGGGTCGTTCAGCCAGGTGTTTTTAGCCGTGTAGTGGATGGCGGGCCTGAAGATGGCATCCTCGTGGGCGGAAATGGCAGTCATGACGTTGGGTGCCTTACTGGGTAGTCGATGGTTCGTCTGGGGCAGGTGGCAGCCACGGCGGCTGCCGGGTGGCTTCCGGGCAGCGAGGAAGCGCAATCACCGTCCGGACGAACGTCGGGCCCGGAGGGGCCGGGTCTCGCAGTGTTGCGGATGCCTGCCCTCCACCGGCAGGTGATCGCCCTAGCGCAGCCGGAGAGGCTGTTTGTGTCAGTGGCAGCCGCAGGACGCGCGCAGTACCAGCTCGGCGGGGAAGATTTTGGTTTGGGCTTCCCCGCCTGGCTCCGGCTCCAGGAGGGCTTGCAGGCCTGCCTGCGCCAATTCCTTTAAGGGTTGAGCGACTGTACTGAGCCGGGGCCAGGTATATTCAGACTCGGGCGCGCCGTCGAAGGAGAATACGGCCAGGTCCTCCGGTAGGCGGAGGCCGCCCTCGTGGAGGGCGCAGAGGAGACCGACCGCTTGTTGGTCGGAGCTAACGAAGACGGCGGTGGGCCGCTCGGAACGGGCCAGCAGCTCCTGTCCGGCATGGAAGCCGCCCTCGCGGGTAAACGGCACCCGAATGATCGGGCCGGCCGTGAGGCCGGCCTTTTGGATACCCTGATGCCAGCCGACCTCGCGTGCGTCAAGCTCACTGTCGGCATTGCCGCCGATGACCAGTCCGATCCGTTCGTGGCCGTGGCTGATGAGGTGCTCGACGGCCGCGCGCGCTCCGTCCTGGAAGGCCACTCCAATAGCATTTGCACCGTGACCTCCAGTGCCGCCTTTCATGACGGCGTCGGCAGGATGGTTCAGGAGCACAACAGGAATGTCTGCCTGTTCAAGGTCGATTAGATCAGGCTCGAACAGCACGCTCGAGAGGAACAGTCCGTCCACCCTCCTCGCGGCGAAGTTCTTGATGAGGCGGCGCTCTGTGCGTAGCGAATCCTGGGAGTCTGCCAGCAGGAGGGTGTATCCCCGCTCGGCTGCGGCGTTTTCGACGGCGCGGGCGAGCGAAGCGTAGAACGGATTGATGGCGTCGGGGACGATCATGGCGAGCATTTCGCTGGAACCCAAAGCAAGTGCCCTGGCTGCCGAGTTGGGCCGGTAACCCAGCGCCCTGATTGCCTGCCGCACCTTGGCCTCGTTCGCCGGGGAAACGGCCCTGGGCCCGCCGTTGACCACGTAACTCACGACGGCGCTGCTGACCCCGGCCAGTCGGGCGACGTCGTCGCGTGTAACAGCTGGTTTGGCGTGTGAGGTCGGGTGCGGCATGGCAACCATGCTATCGGCGTTTCACGTGGCGGACTCGCGAAGTACCGGGCGGGGCAGCTCTGCCGGGGCGTCGCCGAAGTCGGGCACCGGCAGGCGTTCGCCGCCGCGCAGGGCGGACTGGTGCGCCACGATGCCGGGCAGCGTGTAGCGGGCCGCTTCCCAGGCGTTGACCGGCGGCAGGGTGCCGGTGTTGATGGCGGTGACGAAGTCGTCCACCAGGAAGTGGTGGCTGCCCTCGTGACCGTTGGGCAGGCCCCGGAATTCCGCCGGCAGTCGTCCGGCGTCGTGCACGGAGGCCATGCCGGAAATAAAGGCATCCCGCAGTGCCGGAGCCACGTCGGCCAACATGGGGTCATCCGCGTCCATGGTGGCCTGGGTCTCGAGCTGATCACTGATGTCGGTCACGGCGTGCTTGTCCTGCCAGACGCTGACCACGGCGAGCTGTTCGAAGCTGGCCTCCGTGCCGAAGTAGCGGAATCGGCTCTCGCGCAGGTGGGAAGGGTAGCCCACCCTGCGGAACTCGTTGATGCGCATGGACCCGCCGCCGGAGAGTTCGAACAGGGCGCTGGCGTTGGAGAAGTCGTTGGCGAACATGCTTACCTCGCGGTCAAAGACGCCGTCGCCGCGCTCATCCCGGTAGCCGACGCAGCTGACGCTGACGGCGTGGGAGCCGGTGGCTCCCAGCACCCCGCCCACGGAGTGGGTCGGGTAGAGCATGGGCGGGTAGCTGGCGGTGCGCTTCCAGCTTTCTCCGCCGCTGTACTGGTAGGCGTCGTAGAAGCCGAGGTCCATGTCGTGGACGTAGTCGCCCTCAGCGTAGAAGATCCGACCGAAGGCGCCCTCGGCATTCTTCTTGCGGGCAAAAACGGTTGCCGGGTTGTAGTAGCTCGTCTCACCCATCATGTACGTCAGCCCGGTCTCGCGGACCGCTTCGATAATTTCTGCGATCTCCGCTTCTGAGATCGCCATCGGCACGGCGGAGTAGACGTGCTTACCGGCCCTCAGCGCCTGGAGCACCAGGGGTCCGTGGGTCCAGCGCTGGGTGAAGATCGCAACAGCGTCGACGTCACTTTCAAGCATTGCCTCGAAGCTGTCGAACGTCCCTGCCGCACCGGCGCTGCTGCTTTGGGCCTCCGCACGCTCACTGATGAGGTCGGTGAAATAGATGTCTGAGATTCCGGGGTGGGCGGCGAAGAGCTTGGCGAATACGCCTGCGAACTGTCCGGCACCGACGATTCCAATTGAAGAAGTCATGGAAAAGAGTATGCGCAGCAAATCTACGCGCGTCAAGAATATTCGTCGACCAACCAAAAATCCCTTGTTTTTCATGGAAAAAGTTGCGCTCTTCTCAGCTACGCGCGTAGAGTGACGGTCAATTGTTACCTGCCTCACAGGAGAGGGATCAAAGATGACCACCATTACCAAGCACCCACCCGCCGCAACTCATAAGATGCCGCAGCGTTCAAACCCAGGCCGTCGGATGGCTAAACTGCGCGACTTCAGGATCGCGCTGCTGTTCATCCTCCCGGCGATGATCGGCCTCGTTGTCTTTTCTCTAGTGCCGACCATCCGCGGCATCTACCTGAGCTTCACCGAGTACAGCATCCTCGGAGAGCCCACCTGGATCGGCGTCGACAACTACACGGCGATCTTCAAGGATGAGCTCTTCTGGAACGCGATGGCTGTGACCATCCAGTACGTTGCAATCAACATCGTCTTCCAGACCGTCATCGCCCTCGGCCTGGCGCTGCTGATGCACCGCGTCGCCAAGTCCACGTTCGTCCGCGGTGCGTTGCTGCTGCCCTTCCTGGTGGCCAACGTGATCGTGGCGCTGCTGTGGTTCTGGATGCTCGACTACCAGATCGGCATCGTCAACGAAATCATCAGCTGGATGGGCCTTCCCCGCATTGCCTTCTTCGGCAGCGAGCAATGGGCCATCCCCACCATCGCCTTCGTCAACGTCTGGCGCCACATGGGCTACACCGCCCTGCTGATCTTCGCCGGCCTCCAGGCCATCCCCCACCACGTCTACGAAGTGGCGTCCCTGGACGGGGCCTCCCCCACCCGGACATTCTGGAGCATCACCATGCCGCTCCTGCGCCCGGTCCTGGCGCTGGTCCTGGTGGTCACCGTCATCGGATCGTTCCAGGTCTTCGACACCGTCGCGGTCACCACCGGCGGCGGTCCGGTCAACGCCACCCGCGTCATCCAGATGTACATCTACCAAAAAGCCTTCGGCGAATCGGACTTCGGCTACGCCTCCGCCCTGTCCGTCATTCTCTTCGTGATCCTCGCACTCGTGGCCTTCATCCAGATGAAGTTCCTCAAGGGCAACGAATCGGATCTGGACTAAGGAACCCCAGCCATGACCACCACTCAAGCACCCGCCACCCGCAAAGCACTCGACTGGCACCGCATCGGTGCGTGGGCCGTCATCGCCCTCGCGCTGGCCGTCACCATCTTCCCGTTCCTCTGGATGCTACGCACGGCCCTCTCCAGCAACCACTCGCTGGCCTCGAACTCCGGGAACCTCCTGCCGGCTGACTTCTCCTGGGGCGCCTTCAAACGTGTCTTTGGAATGCAGACCACAGAGGAGGCCATCGCCGAAGGAGGTTCCGGGGCAGCCATCGACTTCTGGCTGTACCTGCGCAACTCCATACTCTTTTCCACCGTGACTACCGCAGCCCAGGTCTTTTTCAGCGCACTTGCCGCCTACGCCTTCGCCCGGCTCCGCTGGCCCGGGCGTGACAAGGTCTTCTCCGTGTTCCTGGCCACCATGATGATTCCGGGGATCTTCACCGCGCTGCCCAACTTCCTCATGATCAAGAACCTGGGTCTGCTCAACACGTTCGCAGGACTGACGCTGCCCTTCCTGTTCATGTCCGCGTTCGCCATTTTCTTCCTGCGGCAGTTCTTCCTCAGCATGTCCCGCGAAGTGGAGGAGGCAGCCATGCTCGACGGCGCCAAGCACCTGCGGATCTTCTTCCAGATCGTCCTGCCCAACGCCGCCGCACCCATGGCCACCCTCGCGCTGCTGACGTTCATCGGCCAATGGAACGAATACTTCTGGCCACTGCTGGTCGGCAACGACGAAAGCATCCGCGTCCTCACCGTGGGCCTAAGCGTCTTCAAGTCCCAGTCCCCCCAGGGCGCCCCGGACTGGTCCGGACTCATGGCCGCCACCATCGTTGCGGCAGTGCCCATCCTCATCCTGTTCCTCGCCTTCGGCAAAAAGGTGGTCAACTCCATCGGATTCTCCGGTATCAAATAGACCGCCAATCCCAACCGCTCACCCTCACCAAACTCCACTCCGGGCATCTTCATGCCCTATTCGAAAGGTCCATCATGAAAAAAACTCTCGGTGCCGTCGCTGCCGCCGCAGCCATCGCCATCTCCCTCTCCGCCTGCGGCGGCGGAAGTCCCGCCTCCAGCGAAGCCAAGGGCGAGATCAACTATTGGTTGTGGGATGCCAACCAGCTCCCCGCTTACAAGCAGTGCGCGGATGACTTCACTAAAGCCAACTCGGACATCAAAGTTAAGATCACCCAGCGCGGCTATGGGGACTACTGGACCACGCTGACCAACGGCTTCGTGGCCGGGAACGCACCGGATGTCTTCGCCAACCACCTGTCCAAGTACCCAGAATTCGCCGCCAAGAAGCAACTCCTGCCCCTCGACGACGCCGTCAACAAGGACGGGGTCAAACTGGACGTCTACAACGAGGGCCTCGCTGACCTCTGGGTGGGCCAGGACGGCAAGCGCTATGGGCTGCCCAAGGACTGGGACACAGTAGCCATGTTCTACAACAAGAAGCTCGTCAAGGACGCCGGCTACACCGAGGAACAGCTCGGAAACCTGGATTGGAACGCGCAGGACGGCGGCAGCTATGAAAAGGCGATCGCCCACCTCACCGTGGACAAGAGCGGCAAGCGCGGCGACGAGGCCGGGTTCGACAAGAATCAGGTGGCCGTCTACGGCCTGGGCCTGGAAAGCTCCGGTACCGGCCAGGGCCAGACCCAATGGAGCTTCCTCACCGGCACCACTGGTTGGACCCACACGGACAAAAACCCGTGGGGCACGAAGTTCAACTACGACGATCCCAAGTTCCAGGACACCATCAAGTGGTGGGCCGGCCTCGCGGACAAGGGTTACATGCCCAAGCTTGAGACCACCGTGGGCGCCAGCGTGGCTGATGCCTTCGGCGCCGGGAAGGCAGCCATCAACACCAACGGATCCTGGATGATTGGCCAGTACACCAGCTACAAGGGCATCGACACCGGAATCGCCCCCACCCCCAAGGGACCTGACGGCAAGCGCGCGTCCATGTTCAACGGCCTTGCCGACTCCGTCTGGGCTGGCACCAAGAACCCGGCAGCATCCGTGAAGTGGGTCGAATACCTGGCCTCCAGCGCCTGCCAGGACGTCGTGGCCTCCAAGGCAGTCGTCTTCCCCGCCATCAAGTCCTCTTCCGAGAAGGCCGCCGCGGCCTTCAAGGCCAAAGGCGTCGACGTCAGCGCCTTCACCACGCACGTTACGGACCGCACTACCTTCCTCTTCCCCATCACCGAAAACGCGGCGAAGGTCGAGGGCCTCATGGGCCCCGCAATGGACGCTGTCCTGACCGGCAAGAAGGACGCCAGCACCCTGACCGAGACCAACGAAAAGGTCAACGCCCTCTTCAAGTAGGGCCATCCGCTATACCGACGGCGCGCCGCGGGCATCGTCTTCCCCGCGGCGCGCAGCCCACCCCTTACTTCCACACCGCAGAAGGACACAATTATGGACCCGCTCCACCTCCGTTCCGCCGGCACCAGCCTGGTGGTCAGCTTCGACAGCGGAGAGGCCGAGATCATCCACTGGGGCGCGGATCTTGGCAGCACGCTGCCGGGTCTCGCTATCCTCACAGCCGCTATTCCGCCGTCGTCCATCGACGCCGCTGTGCCCACTGGCCTCCTTCCTCAGGCTTCAGCCGGATGGCGTGGCCGTCCCGCCCTCCGCGGCCACCATGTCGCCGACGGCGTCTCCGGCCTTGATTTCTCGGCCCGACTCCGCGTCGTGACAGCGAGCACCGAGGGGAATTCCGCCGTCATCGTCCAATCCGATCCCGACGCCGGCCTCACCGTTACGTCCGCTCTGACGCTGCACGACGGCGGCCTGCTGGAAATGCGCCACACCGTCACCAACGACGCCACCACGCCCTACCAGGTCGACGAACTGGCAACAGTCCTTCCCGTTGCACCCGACGCCACCGAACTCCTCGACCTCACCGGGCGCTGGTGCCGGGAACGCCACCCGCAACGCCGCCCCATCCAGCAGGGCACCTGGGTCCGCACCGGCCGGCACGGCCGCACCGGCCACGACTCCTCACTGCTATTCGCCGCCGGCACCGCCGGTTTCGGCAACCGGCACGGGCGGGTCTGGGCCACTCACCTGGCCTGGAGCGGCAACCACGAGCAGTTCGCGGACAGCATCGGCGATGGCCGCACCATGATCGGCGGCTCCGAGCTCCTCGGCCCGGCCGAGGTCATCCTCGCACCAGGCGCCAGCTACACCACTCCGGCGCTCTTTGCCGCGTACTCGGACCACGGCTTGGACGGCATCAGCGAGGCGTTCTACAGCTGGTTCCGGTCCCGCCCCCATCACGTTTTGCCCGCAGCCACCACCGGCCTGCCCGCCGGCAAGCCTCGTCCGGTGGTGCTGAACGTCTGGGAAGCGGTCTATTTCGACCACAACCTCACCACCCTGATGGAGCTGGCTGAGTCAGCCGCGGAGCTTGGCGTTGAGCGGTTTGTGCTCGACGACGGCTGGTTCCGCGGACGCCGCGACGACCGCGCCGGCCTGGGCGACTGGTACGTCGACGAATCGCTCTGGCCCGACGGCCTCACGCCACTGATCAACGCCGTGACGTCCCGTGGCATGGAGTTCGGCCTCTGGGTGGAACCGGAAATGGTCAACCTCGATTCCGACATTGTCCGCGCACACCCCGATTGGATTGTTGGTCCTTCCGCCGCTTCGTATAAGGACGGCGGCCGGCTGCCACTCGAGTGGCGGCAGCAGCACGTCATCGACCTCGTAAACCCGGATGCGTGGCAGTACATCTACGATCGCATTGACGCTCTTCTGAGTGAAAACAACATCAGGTACCTCAAGTGGGACCAGAACCGCGACCTGCTGGAACACGGGCACGCCGGACGCTCCTCCGTTCACGAACAGACCCTCGCCGCCTACCGCCTGTTCGACGAACTCCGCAAGGCCCATCCCGGCGTCGAAATTGAGAGCTGCTCCTCCGGCGGGGCACGCGTTGACCTGGGCATCCTGGAACGCACTGACCGCATCTGGGGCTCGGACTGCAACGATGCGCTGGAACGGCAGACCATCCAGCGGTGGACCGGTGTGGTGGTTCCGCCCGAGCTGGTGGGCGGCCACATCGGGCCCACCACGTCACACACCACGGCGCGCACGCACGACCTGTCCTTCCGTGCCATCACCGCCCTGTTCGGCCACTTCGGCCTGGAATGGGATGTCCGCAGCGTTCAGGGCGCCGAAAGGGAGGAACTCAAGCGCTTCATCGGGCTCTACAAAGAACATCGGAACCTCATCCATAGTGGCCGGATGGTCCGTGCCGACGTCGCTGATGACTCGCTCATGCTTCACGGCGTGGTGGCCCAAGAGGATGCTGATGAAGGCACGGCGGCGCTGTTCGCCTTCGTATGCACGCGGACATCATTCGCAGAGCAGCCCGGACGGATCACGATTCCTGGTCTAGACGGCGGACGTACGTACCGGGTTGAGGCGATCTTCCCGGCACCGGGTGACGCCGACTGCTCGCACACGTTCACCCAGGTCCGCCCCCCGACCTGGCTGGCGGACGGGGCCGTAGCCAACGGGCGGTTCCTTGCCGAGGTCGGGCTGCCCATGCCGGCACTCAACCCGGAACATGCCCTGGTGCTGAAGTTCACGGCGCTCTAACAGCCGAATAGACCAAACTGCAGACTGCCCCGCCGTACCCCAACTCCCAGGAATAGCCGGGACGTCGGGGCAGTCTTTGCCCAGGCAGAGGAAGGCACTTGAGAATTCTGGTCACGGGCGGCACCGGGTAAATCGGGTCGCACACAGTACTGTCCCTGCAGGAAGCCGGCCATGACGTGGTGGTCATTGATAACCTGGTCAACTCGAGCGAGGAGTCGCTGCGCCGCGTGGCCGAGCTCAGCGGCAAGGAAGCGGTGTTCCACAACGTTGACCTCGTGGACGAGCCGGCCGTCGACGCCGTTTTCGCGCAGGACCGGATCGACGCGGTGATCCACTTCGCCGGCCTGAAGGCTGTGGGCGAATCGGTCCGGGAGCCGCTGAAGTACTACTACAACAACCTCGTCGGCACGCTGAACCTGATCCGCGTCATGGACAAGCATGACGTCCGCTCCCTCGTGTTCAGCTCCTCGGCTACCGTGTACGGCGAGCACAACCCCATCCCCTATGTGGARAAGATGGAGATCGGCGCCAACAACCCCTACGGCCGGACCAAGGAACAGATCGAGGACATCCTTTCGGACCTCGGCGMCGCGGACAGCCGSTGGCACATCGCACTCCTGCGCTACTTCAACCCGGTGGGCGCACACCCGTCCGGCCGGATCGGTGAAGACCCCCAGGGCATCCCCAACAACCTTGTCCCGTTCATTGCCCAGGTGGCTGTGGGCCGGCGGGACAAGCTCATGGTGTTCGGCGGGGACTACGACACCCCGGACGGCACCTGCCTGCGTGACTACATCCACATCGTGGACCTTGCCGAAGGCCATGTGGCAGCCCTTAACCACGTGGCTGACCGTACTGGTGTCTTCCGCTGGAACCTTGGTTCCGGCAAGGGCTCCTCGGTACTGGAAGTGCTTCGGTCCTTTGAAAAAGCCGTGGGACACGAAATCCCTTACGAGATCACCGGCCGCCGCGCAGGGGACCTCCCGGCCTTCTGGGCCGATGCCACCTCCGCCCTGGCTGACCTGAGCTGGTCCACCACGAAGACCGTGGACCAGATGTGCGAGGACCACTGGCGCTGGCAGAAAACCAACCCCAATGGCTATGCCGGCTAGAACAGCAACTCCCATGATCACGCCGAGCAACCATACGGTGGGGGCGTCGGAAGCACATCCGGGCCAGTCTTTCCTGGCGCCCGCCACGGGCATCCGGGAGGTAGCGGCCGCCGCTGGAGTGTCGACCGCTACAGCCTCACGTGCCCTGCGTGGACTGCCAAACGTCGCGCAATCCACTCGAGAACGAATTCTGTCTGTCGCAGCCAACCTAGGCTACGTTGCTTCTGCGGCAGCATCGGAGCTGGCACGGGGACGGGGCGCCCTAAGGGCCCCCATCACCGAGCAGCTTACGCAGGTTGCTTCGACCACGGCCGCATGGTCCCTGGCGCGACCCTTCGATCTTGCCGTCCACCCGCCGGTACCCAGCCGAGGAACCATCCACGTTATCAACGGGCCCTTGGCTAATCCGGACAAACACGACCATCGCCGGGCCCGTACCCGCGCAGAGATCGAGCAACTTGTCCAGTCGGCTGCGACGGCACACGGCTTCACCGCACGCATAGAGTCCTGCAATTTAGCCAGCATCGTGGATTCTGTGCGGGCATCCGCGGCCTCGGCCGTCGGGATAGTCATCAGCACAGGGGGCCTAGGCCATTCCTTAGCCGAGCTGCACAATGCGCTGGCTTCCCTTTGCATTCCCGCTGTCGAAATCCTCATCAACAACGACTACACCCGAAAGTAAAAAGATCCCCACCTCCGCTTGCACCGTCATGATCTCGGGTGCGAGCATTTACGGCTACAAACTGGCCATCGACTACCTGAGCACTGCCGTCTAGCCACAAGTCACCGCTAAACCCACGAGATCTGGCCACAGCTCTTGCCCAACTGGCCAGGCTCAGCGGCCTAAAGATCGGCTCCGGAATGGTGGCTGGCTGGAACATGGACAAAGACCGGGCCTTCCGGCCCTGGGGCCTCGAAGCGTCATGACCCGGAGTCATAAGGATGTGGACGACGACGGCGGGACGTTCCGGAGCCAGCCCTCCACCGCCGCGTCCCACTCGTCCGGATCGGAATTCCACTCCTCCGTATGCTCGCGGACGGAAAAGTGAGCAGCGTTGCCAGCTCGGGGCGCCAAAGTCAGGCGTGATCAACCAAGCAGGGCTGCCCGGAAGAAAGTCCGGATCCCACACACCTCCGCTCGGTGGACGGATCGGACGCCACTGCCGCAGATACCCCCAAAGACGTCCCCGCTGAACCCGGAACGTCCAACGACACCGACGATCCAGGCCGCAAAGTCATGCCCCCTGCAACAGAGACCTGCATGAAGTGGTGAAGGCAGAACCATGAGGAAGGACCGAAATGCAGGTCGAAAAGCCGCCCGTGCACACGGGTGTGCACAATGTGCACACCCCCTTTGGCCGGACAATACGCGATGAGCGCACCCTTTCTGGCTCGCGAACGCAGCTATCCGAGAAAGATCCTCGAAGAAAACTCGTCTTGGTCATGTCGTCACCACAACTCCTGACCATGAATGAGTGAGGGCCAACCACTGGCCACCGGAACAGCCAGATAGGACGGCACATACCCTAGATTCCAGCAAGCGGGAGGCCCGCAGGCCAGGACCCGACCCCGACCCACACAACCGAACAGGCGACCGCGGCGCCAGGCACAAACCGCGGACAGTGTCAGAGGGACCCGCGGAGGGACAATGTCCACACATTAAAGCAAAAACCCCTCTGCCGAGGGGTTATGCGTGCCCGAGGTGGGACTCGAACCGGACTCCGGCCCTTGAATTTCCGCCACTCCCCCGAAAACCTCCGCAATCCGGCCCGCTCCGCCACCAGTACGACCCGATCCGAAGCCCAGAGTGTGCACATTGTGCACGCTCTCTCCTTGCCCACTTCGGTGACCCCAATCGGGCTGGTTAAACCCGTCCGGGCGGGGCGCGCTTCCGCTCGAATGTGACAAGCAGGCCTCCGGCTCCGAACTGGCACCCAATAGGCACCGCACTTCGGGGCGGCTCTCCTGCTGGAAATCGACGAACATCATGGTGGCGGGTCCCTCCTCTCCGAACGTCTCATGGAGAAACGAACATGGGCCTACATGACAAACCCACGCGGCCTCCAGGAAGTGAGCACGGACCACCAACCGCGCAGCAGAGCCGACCGTTATGTCCGCGTGCTCTCCGGGCCAAGAGGCGCTCGACTGGCTGGCGGCTGATCGCGGAGATTAGGTAAGCCCAAGGGCAACAGGGGGTTCTGGTCGGGGTTCCCCAAGCCTGGCCACAATGTCGCTTTACGTGCAGAGTGGAGCGTTCAGCCAGCATTAACCCGGGCAACTTCCCGCAGCAAGCCCCGTTCCGACAAGCACTTCACGTGTGGCCTTTCCCGACCGAGTTCTGTGTGCCAACCCGATCATCAACTGCACGTCAAGCGACGATACGGAGGACGACAACGGTCGGGGCTTGCTGCTGGTGGCGCCAGCGAACGTCAGCGTCACTTTGTTCACGGCGGTTTCTGTGCCATGCGTGAATCCACACTCGGTGCTGTTCAGCGTCGCACCTGTAGCAGAGTGGCCGACCGTACCGCCGACCAACTGGTCTGGGCTGACTGGCCTGCTGTTGCGACACCGGCGCCGGTGAAACGCGGAACCTGCGGCAACAGCGAGGGCCGCGGCGCAGGGACTCCCATCCGCCCGCATCGGCTTTACGGATTTGCACGTCGAGTTCTAGTGGGAACTGGCCACGGCGCTCGAGCACGCAGTTCCTTTCCTACTTTTCCGGGACCGACGTCGTCGCCACAACAATCAACCTCGTCATCACGATCCGCGGAGGCATCCATGGCGCTTTCGCTAAGAATGCTCCGCTCGATGTTGCGATCCAATGCGCTGCCAAGTAGCAGGATCGTTGGAGTCCTTGTTCAACCTAGTTCCAAAGACTGCTGTTAGTGCGTGCTGGTCACGTTAAGTACGACGACTCCGGAAACGACTAGTCCGACTCCGACGATCTTCACAGTGCTGACCGCCTCCCCAAGAAATAGTGCCCCGATAGCAACAATGGCGATGGTGCCTAATCCCGACCAAAGAGCGTATGCCACTCCAACTGGGACGCTCTTCACGACCTGTGCGAGCAGCGCGAAGGCTATGCCGTACGCTCCCAAACACCAAATGCTCGGCCAAAGTCGACTGAATCCTTCAGTCGACTTCAAAAGGCTTGTACCGGCAACTTCCGCAGCGATAGCCAAAGTCAAGTAGATATAGCCCAAAATGCGCTCCTTTCGGTCTTGCAGCCACTTTCACCGCGATACAGGCCTCTAGAACAGCCAGCGTTTCGCCGGTCCTGAAGCTACGTGCTGTATGGAACGGCAGACGTACCGTTTCAGTGGCGGCGAAAACTTGCCGTGCGGACGGTGCACGTATGCCGTCATTTTTATCTTCGGTAACTATGTTATCTTATGTTCATATTGACATTAAAAGACTTTCCTGGGCCTGCGATAGTTTCGAAGTCCCGGCCCCGTTGATGTCCCACATCTCACAATTAAGTCCCTTCCCTGGTAACCCGCCGCGGCCTGGCTCTGTTTTTAGCAGCCAACATTAGTCGCGGACCAGTTTTCACATCGCGGATCTCCAGGCCAACGCGTCAGGGAAATGAACAAGACATAAACGTCCAGAATTGCTGAAGTGCTGTTAGCGGCGATGAAAAGCTGCCCATAGGCCGGCGGCCCGCGAAAATGCCCTCTGGTGGCCAACAAAGCTGCCCGTACACGCAGGGAAATTCACTAATCTTGGTTCACATGATGCCGGCTGGGAGGCTAGTCTAGGCCCCTGAGGCGTGACTCATGGACATTCTGCCCGAACCAGTCATCTGGCTCGGTGCCTTGATCAAGCCTCGTTCACCCCGGACAGTAGGCATGCGCAGGTCGACCCGCGCTTGACCTGATAAATGATTGTCCGGTTTCCGATGTGGCAGAAGCTGCGACCCGTGAGATAAGCGCCTCAACGCAGCTCCACCCCAAACTGTACCGACTATGGAAGGACCCGACGGACCCATCAATCTGGCGGCCAACAGGGAGAAGTAATGACCATCGAAAAGTGGATCAGATGATGAATGCACCGTCCCGCTCGTAGCAGAAGGGACGATAGGCGATACCGAGACCGGGTTCGCCGCTGGTCCATCCCCGTGACTCCGACCGCAATACCACCTTGTTAGGGCCTCAGTGACTCGCGCAGTCGTTGCAGGGCGACACGAACGTCGGTCTCGGATCGATGGATCTCCCTTACATTCATCCCGGTAAACTCTTTCACCGCACGACGCATGCTTTGAATGTTGGTGAATCCGCACGATGCCGCAATTTCTGAGTAGGTTATCTTTTGAGCGTCGGCCTGCAGGAGTAGCTCCAGCGCTCTGCGCGTTCTCAAGGCGCGTATGCGCTCACCCAGGTGGAGCTCTTCATTCTCGAAAAAGTAGAACAGGGAACGACGGGAGAGATTGAACCTTTCGGCGACCGTTGCCACGTCCAGATCAGCGTTGTCATAGTTAGCATCAAGGTATTTCTTCACCGCCCGACTTAGGGCTGGTTTCTGCGCCTCATCGCTGACCGGCGTTTCAAGCAGGGAACCCACCAGGGTCGCCATCACGGATCGGAGAATATCTCCGGTTCCCGATGCCTCGCGGTCAATGCCCTGCCGTTTCCAACTCAACAGCGCAGGAATTACGAAGGTGCCTACAATCGGATGCTTTGCGAGGTCAGGCAGGCGAAGTAGGGAGCCTAGCGCGGCCTCGCTCACATCTAGGCTGCTGCGGTCGATGTTGATCTGCAAGGCGTGAAAGCCCTCGGGCGCATCAAAACTGCCGCCCAGCGAGGTATCGATGAACCTGACGGCGCCCGGTGACACTGGCTCAGGCACGCCGTTGAGAGCGAGAATTAGGGCGGGCGCTTTCCTAAAGTAGGCCAGTCGCAGATCCCTACTGTCAGGATTCGGCGCCCACGAGCCCAAAGCCGGAGCGTTGACTATTTCTATGAGGCTGAAACCTGGCCCCGCAAGACTAATGGCCGAAGGAGTGAAAGGCACGGGATCAGCATGTGCCAACTTTTCCAACCGCATCGGAGTCTCGACAGCACTTCCGTACCACGTTCGCCAATGTTCGAACCTCTGTTCGGGGCTAAGCCCCTCCGGCACTGCATATCGTCGCAGATGACCGCTGTTCTCGGGAGCAGATTGAGGCATGCTATCCTCCTTTACACAGCTGAACCTTTCTGGCGGTCCTGGGGTGGCCACGACGTCTGAGGAAGCGGTTACGGTGGCTCATAAGACTGACCAGCAAGGACCTCAGCTGTTAGGTGTATTTTACCTGTGTACGTTTTGATTGGTGCGGTTATGGCTTTAATGCCGGCGCCCGAACCGTCCGGTATGGGCACCGCCTTCGCCTGGATGACATGCCGGTGGATAGGGCACGGGCTCGGAAAACGCCGCTATCGCCCACTCCACACACTGGCGTGCGCCTCTTCGACATCTCCGTTTGGAGACGTGGTCAAGGAAATGCGGATGCAATTGTTCGGCCACGGCGTCACGGAGCGGCCGGGAAACTTTGGGCGATGTGTTCCACGCTCTGCAGATCATCGGTATTTTGGTGTCCGCCGGGGTGCAGCCTGATCGCGAAATCATTGACTCGTTGAGGGGCGAGGGCATATTCGACAGCCAAGATGCTGGCCCCGACGACTCCAGCTTCCGGGCCGGTTTCGGATTGAGTGATATTCAGGTGCTGGGTCGCCAACGGCGTTGAGCGTGCATAGACCGTTTCACGGATTCCGGCGATCAGATGTTCTCCGGATTGAGCAAGTGATCCGCCGACGACAATCAGGGAAGGGTTGATGAGGCTCACACACATGTTGAGCATTTCTCCGATGTCGCGGCCAGCCTGCCGGACGGCTTGAATAGCAGCCAAATCGCCGGAACGGACGAGCAAGACGACGTCGTTTGCGGTGGTTGCTTCGAGTCCGTTTTCGCGGAGCTGGGCGGCGACGGCCGGAGCGCCTGCGATGGCCTCCAGGCAGGCAGTCTTGCCACAGCGACATTGAATTTCTGCCGCGTTGGAAACGGCAATATGACCGACGTCTCCGGCGACTCCTGCCGCGCCTCGCTGCAATATTCCTCCGCTAATAACACCCGATCCGATGCCGGTGGCGACTTTAAGGAAGATCATGTTGTCCACGTCGGGCCAGCGTGTCGCCCGCTCGCCGAGGGCCATAATGTTGACATCGTTGTCAACGAGTACGGGAACATCAAAGGTCTGCTGAACATAAGCTGGCACATCGAATCCATCCCATCCCGGCATGATCGGAGGGCTGGTGGGCTTCCCGGTGGAGTGTTCCACGGGACCGGGCAACCCGATCCCGACAGCGATGATGTCCGTTGCCGGACGCTTCTTCGTTTCCAAATGACCCTGCATTGTCATCGCTAGCCAGTCCAGAACAAATTCGGGCCCGCAGGAAATCTCAAGTCGTTCAGTAGTTTCCAGGAGAATCCTTCCCGACAGGTCCGTGAGAGCCACGGTCGCGTGCGTGGCGCCGATGTCGGCGGCAGCGACCAGCCTTGCACCGGGGTTAAAGGCTAGTCGCGCTGAGGGGCGGCCTCCGGTGGAAGCCGCATCCGACACCGGCACAACTAGCCCGAGTTCCAGGAGGGCCTCGAGGCGGGAACTGATGGCAGCTCGCCCCAAGCCCGTTATCCCGGCCAGGTCGGCCCTGGTTCGCGGGCGTCCGTCCCGCAGGATGCGCAAAAGTTCGCCGACACCGCCGTTGTGCATGTCTCTCCGTTTCGGGGCTCAAAAGAGGAGTGGGGAGCGTGAGGTCTTGACACACCACGCTTCACAGGACTCCGAGGGGACCTCATCTCCACTCAGTGTCAAGGTGCCCACTCACTCCCGTCCACTCGTCGAGGCCCTCAGCATCACAAAGTGCAGCTTCGGTGCGCAAACCGCCCCCAAGAGCGTCAAAAGGTGCAGACTTTTGCTGGTTGACTGACGAAAGCCCCGTGCTGCATGTCACTGTTTCGGCATGGAAAACAACAGAACCACGACAGCCCCCACCCGGTTACGGGCCGGGTTTGTCGGCGCCGGGTTCATGGCGGAGGTGCATAGCCGAGCCGCCCGTGCCGCAGGGGCGGAAATAGCCGGCATAGCGTCTTCGAGCCCTGCCAGTGCCGCCCGCGCCAAGGACCGCCTCGGCGTCGAACAGGCTTACGACTCCGTCCAGGACCTCGTCCAGGACGACATGATCGACATTATCCACGTCTGCACCCCGAACGCCACGCACGCCGCATTGGCGGAGGCCGCGCTGAAGGCAGGCAAGCACGTTATCTGCGAGAAGCCTCTGGCTACCAATGTGCAGGATGCCACCAAACTGGTGGAGCTGGCGGCTACGGCCGGGACGGTCGCGACCGTTCCCTTCATCTACCGGTTCCACCCGATGGTCCGGGAAGCCCGGGAACGTATTGCATCCGGCCAGACGGGACGGATCTCCACCATTCAGGGGTCCTATCTTCAGGACTGGCTGCTGTCGCGGGACGACGATAACTGGCGGGTGGACGCAAGTCTCGGTGGCCCTTCGCGGGCGTTCGCCGACATCGGCTCCCACCTGTGCGACCTCCTCGAATTCGTCACCAATGACCGGATCACCCGAATCGGCGCAGTTAGCCGCACACTGTTTTCCGGCCGGGCAAACCACACCGACATCCAGACGGAGGACCTCGTTGCCGCTGTATTCGCGACTGAGACCGGGACCGTGGGAAACCTCCTGGTCAGCCAGGTTGCGCCTGGACGGAAGAACCGCCTGATGATCGAGATCTCGGGTTCCGAGAGCACGGTCCAGTTCGACCAGGAAGCACCGGAGACGTTGTGGCTTGGTAAACGGGCCGGTTCCCAGCTGCTGGTCCGCGACCCGGACGCGCTCAGCCCCGAAGCGGCACGGCTCAGTGTCCTGCCGGCCGGGCATCCGCAGGGTTATCAGGATGCGTTCAATGCTTTTGTCGCCGATACCTACGCCGCAATCGACGGAGACATCCGCGATGGCCTTCCCACCTTTCAGGACGGGCTCAGGGCAGCCGTCCTAACAACAAGCATCATCGAATCCAGCAAGGGCGGTCAGTGGATCGATGTTCCCGGCATGAAACAACTAGAAGGAGTCCAGAAGTGAAGATTATCCAGGTAGGCCTCGGCGCATGGGGCGCTTCATGGCTGAACGTCATCCATCAAAGCAAAACCTGGGAACTGGCCGGCGTTGTTGACGTCAACCCGGACGCCGCTCGGACTGCAGGCGAACAATACGGAATCCCGGCCTACGCGAATATCCAGGAAGCCCTCAACCAGAAGGAAACCTTCGACGCCGTCCTCGTCATCGTTCCGCCCGAGTACCACGCCTCAGTGTCGATCCCGGCCCTTGAAGCTGGCGTGCACACACTAATTGAGAAGCCTCTTGCCCACAGTCTTGAGGACGGAGTCCGGATCATCGAAGCAGCGGAGAAGTCCGGCAAGCAGGCCATGGTGTCGCAGAACTACCGTTTCAAGCGGGCGGCCCGGACGGTTCAGCGCCTCATCAGCGAAGGGGTGATCGGAGACCTCGAGCACGTCTTCATTGATTATAAGAAGAACCCGCCGTTCGAGGGCTTCCGGCTTGAAATGGATGAACCCCTCATCGTGGACGCCATGATCCATCACCTTGACCAACTCCGCGGCATCGTTGGTGTCGAACCCACCGCCGTGCGTGCACGGTCCTGGAACACTGGCACCTCCAGGTTCAAGGGCAACGCCTCCGCGGTCGTGCAGTTCGACTGCGGCAACGGTGCCCGCGTCGTATACACCGGTTCATGGAGCTCCTACGGCCCGCAGACCAGCTGGGATGGCGACTGGGAAATCCAGGGCAGCAAGGGTGCCATCACATGGAAGAACAACGAGGTCACCATCAACTTCGCCTCACTGTTCGACACTGTATTCCTCGCCGGTGCGGTGGAACACGCCGGCGTCATGCATGTCGATCTGGATCCCCTGCCGGTCGAGGAACGCCTGGGGACCCTGGCAGCCTTCCGCGACGCCATCGAAACGGGGCATAAGGCTGAGACGGACGTCACCGATAACATCCAGAGCCTGCAGCTCGTCATGGCCACCGCCGACTCCGCCCGCCAGGACGGTGCGCCCATTCTTTTGAAGACCAACGCCGAACTCTTCGGCAGCCACTAGCACTTCCGACCCGAGGAAGTGTCGAATTGACTGGAGATACAACCATGCAGCCACAAACAGCCACCGGCTCCGCCGGTCCGGGTTCCGGGAAGGCTGGCCCCGGAAAATCCCAAGACGAGTCCCGTTCACGGCTTTCCGGCGTCGGTGACTTCATCGGTGCGCAGGGCCTGCTCGTCGTCGTCTTGCTCTTCGGTGTACTGCTGACATTCCTCAGCCCGGTATTCCTGACCACGGTCAACCTGGTAAACCTGCTGTACCAGTGCACGATCCTCGGTGTTTTCGCCATCGGCATGACCTTCGTGATCCTTACCGGCGGCATCGATGTCTCGGTAGGCTCGACCGCTGCCCTGTCGTCCGTGCTGTCCATGGGCGTGATCGTCAACATGAACATGCCGCCGGCAATCGGACTCCTGACCGGCCTCGTGGTTGGTGCCGGCGTCGGAGCTGTCAACGGGCTGATGGTCACGAAGCTGGGCATATCCCCGCTGATCGCGACCCTGGCAACACTCTCCGCCGGGTCGGGAATCGCCTTCGCCTACTCCGACGGCGGCAACATCACACCTGTTCCAAAGGTGCTCACCGACATGGTCAGCGCGAAAATCGCAGGAATCCCCCTGCTCATACCGGCCGTTCTGGTCCTGGCCTTCCTGGCCCACCTGGCCCTGACCCGTACCACCTACGGACGCTCCATTTACGCCGTCGGCGGCAACAAGGAAGCAGCCCTGCTTGCAGGGATCCGCGTCGACCGTGTCACGATGAACGCCTATATCATCGCCGGTCTCTCGGCGGGAATGGCAGGGCTCCTGCTCACCGGCCGCCTGGCCTCCGGAAGCCCGCGTGCCGGCGACGGCATTGAACTGACCGTCATCGCCGCCGTGGTCATCGGCGGAACCAGCCTCTTCGGCGGCCAAGGAAACATCAAGGGCACCCTGCTCGGCGTGCTGTTGATCGCCATGGTCTCGAACGCCGTAAACCTGCTCGGCATCCCCTCATCCTACGACCGTATCGTCCAAGGCGTCGTCATCTTCGCCGCCGCCGCCCTTGACGTGTACCGCTACAAGTACGTCCAAAAGAACCTGTCGCGGAAACGCAAGATCGGGCCGGCTCCGGCGATAGACCCGAAGACGGCCGGCACCCCGATCACCGGGCCCGCCACAGCGCACACCACCCGAACTTCGGCCTGACACCTCACCCGCTTACAGCCCGGCCCAGCAGGCACACCCAAGCACTCAACAGAAAGAGTAAGTCAATGAAGACCTCACCCAAACTGGCGGTCCTTGCGGCAATCTCCGCCGCCACCATCGCCCTGACCGGCTGCGGTGCACCCAGCGCCGCACAGGAAGCAAACAACGGAACGAAGACAAAGAAAATCGCCGTCCTGCTCTACAGCCAGAGCTTTGAATTCATGGTTGCCCTCGGGCAGGGCGTCAAGGATAAGGCGAAGGAACTCGGTGTGGAAGTCACAGTCCTTGATGCCAAAGGCGATTCCAGCACCCAGATCAGCCAGATCCAGGACCAGCTTGCCCAGGGCGTAGACGGCATCGTCCTTAGCCCGAATAACTCCGCTGAGCTCGTTCCCGGAGTCCAAATGATCCACGATGCCGGAAAGACCGTCACCACCGTTGACTCGGTGATCCCGGGCGACATCGCTGACGCTGCCGTCGCCTTCGACAACGAAAAGGCCGGCAAACTCGGCGCTGAAGCCTTGGCCAAACTGATGGGAAACAAGGGAACCGTCCTTGAATACCAAGGAGCCAAGGGCGCCTACCACGCAATTCTTCGCGGCAAGGGCTTCACCGAGGGCATCAAGCAGTCCCCCGACATCAAGGTCATCGGCCGTGACGCGCAGTGGACTGCAGATAACGCACTGTCCCTGACCGTCGATAACTTCACCGCCGATTCAAGCATCAACGGTCTCTTCAGCCATAACGACGAAATGGTGCGTGGCATCGTCTCCGGCCTCTCACAGATCAACAAGGACGCCCCGGTCGGAGCCGCAAACCACATCCCGCTCGTCGGAGTCGACGGCACACCGCTCGCCCTGGACCGCATCCGCAAGGGCATCCAGGACGCCACGATGGACCAGAACCCCTTCGAAATGGGAGCACTGGCCCTTCAGGCCCAAGTTGATCTGCTCGACGGCAAGCAGGTCCCCAAGATGCAACTGACCGACACCAAGCTCATCACCAAAGAGAACGTCGATGACCCCAAGCTGTGGGGCAACATCTTCAAGGACTAGAGCCCCCAAGCTCTAACTGCCGGGGCCGGGGCCTGCCACTAGGCCCCGGCAGAACCAACAATTCCAACTCAAGGAGAAACATGTCCCGCTTCAAGTATTCCTACAACGCCATCGTCTACTACCAGGAAGACATCGCCAAAGGCATCGACCGCGTTGCTCGCTACGGCTACGACGCCATCGAACTCGTAGGAGAACCCGCAACGCACAACGTCGAAGAAATCAACCAGCTCACCAAGGACGCCGGCATTGACGTCAGCTCCATCTGCAGCATCTGGTTTGGGGAGGAACGCGACCTGATCAATCCCAGCGCCGCCAACCGGCAGAAGGCCCTGGACTACGGCAAGTCGGTAGCCGACTTCGCCGCCGCCGTCGGAGCTCCGACCATCATCGTCGGACCTTCCCCTGTGGGTAAGACCGAAGCCCTGGCCAGCGACGAACAGGAATGGGAATGGGCTGTCGCGAACGTCCGCACGCTCGGCGAATATGCGGCCAGCGTCGGCATCAACATCACCCTCGAACCATGGAACCGGTACGAGACACATTTCCTGAACCGGCTCGACCGCGCCGTTGAACTCCTGGACGCTACCGGCCTGAAAAACGCCGGCGTGCACGGTGACCTCTTCCACATGAACATCGAAGAAGACACCATTCACGGCGCCTTCGCCCGTGCCGGCAGCAAGGTCAACCACGTCCACCTCGCCGATTCAAACCGTGCAGCCCCCGGCGTAGGACACATCGACTTCCGTCCGACACTGCAGACGCTGAAGGACATCAACTTCGACGGCTACCTGACCTTCGAACTCCTGCCCGCCGCATCAAACCCCTTCGCAATGATGGCACGCGGCGGCCACCTGGAGTTCCTGGACCCCTACACCGAAAAAGCCATCAACGAAATGAAAAAGCTGGAACAGGAGCTGTGGCCCAATGAGTAAATACCAGTTCGGAGTCAGCACCTTCATCCTCGTCTCCCCGTTCACCGACCAGGACGTCGATCAGTTCGATGTCGCCAAGGAGATGGGCTACGACCTGATCGAAGTCTGCATTGAAGACCCTGCCGTGGTCAGCGCAGAAGCACTGAAGAAGGCCTCAGAACGAACCGGGCTGCCCGTGTCCATCTGCGGCGCATTCGGCCCGGACCGCGACGTCTCACACGAGGACCCGCAGAAGCGGCGGCAGGGCATTGACTACCTGAAACAGTGCGTCGACATCGCCCAGGCCGTCGGATCACCCCACGTGGCCGGACCGATGTACTCAGCCACCGGCAAAGCCCGGCTGCTTCCCCCCGGGGAACGCCAGCAGCAGCGCCAGTGGGC
Source organism: Arthrobacter sp. P4_H3 (assembly GCF_056400885.1). Taxonomy (NCBI): domain Bacteria; kingdom Bacillati; phylum Actinomycetota; class Actinomycetes; order Micrococcales; family Micrococcaceae; genus Arthrobacter; species Arthrobacter sp. P4_H3. Next base: position 48,249 of record NZ_JBFUKK010000014.1, on the reverse strand, counting down.
GGCCGACAGCCTGCGTGAAGTGGCCGACTACGCCTCCGAACGCGGCGTCACCCTGGCCATAGAACCGCTCAACCGGTTCGAAACCGACCTGGTCAACACCGTCGAGCAGGGACTGGAACTGTGCGAGCTGATCGGCCGGGACAACGTAGGCCTGATGCTCGACACGTTCCACATGAACATCGAAGAGAAGACCATCGGTGCCGCCATCACCGCTGCCGGTGACAAGGTCTTCCACTTCCAAGTGTCAGAAAACGACCGCGGAACGCCCGGCAGCGGACACGTCCCGTGGTCCGAGACCTTTGACGCACTGAAAACGATCAATTACGAGGGTTCCATTGTGGTCGAATCGTTCCTTCCCACGGTCGAGGAAATCGCCAAGGCCGTTTCGCTCTGGCGGCCGGTGGCGCCCTCCATGGACGCGCTGGCCCGAGACGGACTCACCTTCCTCAGGAGGGAACTGGCATGACCGAGAAGCCCGGACTCGCTCCAGCAATCGTTGAAGCACGCAATCTCGTAAAACTGTTTCCGGGCGTCGTCGCCCTCTCCGGCATGAACTTTGAGCTTCATGCCGGAGAGGTGCACTGCGTCTGCGGCGAAAACGGAGCCGGAAAATCAACGCTGATCAAGACCCTCAGCGGGTTCTACACACCCGACGAAGGCGGCGTGTACGTGGACGGCGAACTCATGCCCTCCAGCACCGTAGCCTCCAAGGCCGCCGGCATCGCCACCATCTACCAGGAGCACAACCTGGTCCCGGACCTGTCCGTTGCAGAGAACGTTCTTCTGGGAAACTGGGGCGGACACAACGGCATCCTCTCCCGCCGCGAGATCCGCAAGCGCGCACGCAAAGCCCTCGACCAGGTCGCACCCCACCTCAACCTCGACACCCCTGCCATGGCCCTCTCAACGGTGGACGGTCAGATGGTGGAAATCGCGCGCGCCATAGCCCAGGACGCGAGAGTCATCATCATGGATGAGCCCACCACCGCCCTGACCGAGCAGGACGTTGAGAAACTGTACAAGCTGGTCAACGAGCTGCGGTCCAAGGGCCTGGCGATCATGTACGTTTCGCACAAACTGGAAGAAGTCTTCACACTGGCCGACCGGATCACCGTCATCCGCGAAGGCAAAACGGTCGCCTCATCCGTCCCGGCAGATGAACTCGACGCCCGCTCCGTGGTGCAGCTGATGGTGGGCAAGGACGTCGACCTCTACGAGCACATACCCCGCGAACGCGGTGAACTCGTTCTTGAGGCCCGGGGCCTCAGCCTGGCCGGTGCGTTTGAGGACGTGAACCTCCAACTGCACGCGGGAGAGATCGTTGGACTCGCAGGACTCGTCGGTGCCGGCCGGACCGAGGTTGCCCGATGCATTTACGGGGCAGACAAAGCCGACGCCGGAACCGTAGAGGTAAACGGCCGGAAACTGCGTCTGAATGGTGCATCTGCCGGCATCGCTGCCGGCATTGCCCTCGTCCCGGAGGAGCGAAAGCTGCAGGCCATCATCCCGATGCTGTCCATCCGCGAAAACACCACGCTGACCCTCCTGAAACAGGTTAGTAAATGGGGCGTGCTGCAGAGGGACTACGAAAAGAAGATGGTCGGCGACTACATCAAGGAACTCGATGTCAGGACCCCGTCTGCGGAAACGCCGATACAGTCCCTGTCCGGCGGCAACCAGCAAAAGGTCATCATCGCACGATGCCTGGCAAGCAACCCCAAGGTGCTCATCCTGGATGAGCCAACAAAGGGCATCGATATCGGTGCGAAGGCCGAGATCCACCGTCTGATCGAACAGTTGGCCCGCAGAGGCGTAGCCGTACTTGTGATCTCCAGCGAACTCCCCGAGCTGCTCGAGCTCTCCGACAGAGTCATGGTCATGCGGTCCGGCCGAGTAGTGGCCGAGCTGGACAAAGCCCAAGCAACCAAAGAGAACGTCATCGCTTACGCCGCAGCCTAAGCGATCCCACCAGAACGGATACAAGCATGCCCGATCAGCAGACCCGCCCGTACACCCTGTTCACCGGCCAGTGGGCCGACCTCCCGTTCGAGGAAGTCGCGCGCCTGGCCTCCGGCTGGGGCTACGACGGCCTCGAAATCGCCGTCTCCGGGGACCACCTGGACGCCTGGCGCTGGGACGAACCCGGCTACGTCGAAGCCAAACTCGCCGTCCTGAAGAAGTACAACCTGAAGGTCTGGGCCATCTCCAACCACCTCAAGGGCCAGGCCGTCTGCGATGACCCCATCGACTTCCGCCACGAAGCGATCGTCGGGTCCAGGGTCTGGGGCGACGGCGACCCCGAAGGCGTCCGCACCCGCGCCGCCGAGGAAATGAAACACACTGCCCGGCTCGCCAAAGCCCTCGGCGTGGACACCGTCGTCGGGTTCACCGGCTCCTCCATCTGGCAGTACGTCGCCATGTTCCCGCCCGTCCCGGAAAAGGTCATCGACGCCGGCTACCAGGACTTCGCGGACCGCTGGAACCCCATCCTGGACGTCTTCGACGAATGCGGCGTCCGCTTCGCGCACGAAGTCCACCCCTCCGAGATCGCCTACGACTACTGGACCACCGTCCGCACCCTCGAAGCAATCGGCCACCGCGAAGCGTTCGGGCTGAACTGGGACCCTTCCCACTTCATGTGGCAGGGCATCGACCCGGTCTCCTTCATCTGGGACTTCAAGGACCGGATCTACCACGTGGACTGCAAGGACACCAAGCTCCGCCCCACCGGCCGGAACACCGTCCTCGGCTCGCACCTGCCCTGGGGCGACCCGCGCCGCGGGTGGGACTTCGTCTCCGCCGGCCGCGGCGACGTCCCCTGGGAATCGTCGTTCCGCGCCCTCACCGCGATCGGCTACACCGGCCCCATCTCCGTGGAATGGGAAGACGCCGGCATGGACCGCCTCCACGGCGCCCCCGAAGCCCTCGCGGCGCTGAAGAAGTTCGACTTCCCCGCCTCGCAGACCAGCTTCGACGCCGCCTTCAGCAGCAAGGACTGACAATGCCGGGCAGCGTCGTGCAGCTGGGGCCAACCGGTCAATGGCTTTCGTCGGCCGTGCAAGAGAACAGAGAAGAGAAACTGTCGGATCATGACAGCTCATTGCCGTCGTAGACACGGGCGTACGCGGCTCCATCCGGTACAAGACCTTGAAGCCATTAGCAGCAAACGGATTTCGGGGGATCTGTCTCGCGACCCAGAACGGGTGCGAGATAGGTCCTTCGAGACTCTTTCGCTCCTGCCGAATTGAAGAGGGTAGAGATGAAGAAGCGAATGCTTGGCCATAGGGGATTGCCAGTGACGTCCGTGTGCATCGGAATTGGCACAGTGGATACTCACTCCGGACAGCTGAAGTTCCGAGCCGGTTTAGAAACGGCCGTGGCGACCATTCAACGGGTGCTGGAGGGACCTTTCAACTTCATGGATGCGAGTGGTGAATACTGGCAAGGAGCGGAGGGATCACGTCGGATTTCGCGCGCCATTCATGAGGCAGGCGGCCTGCCCGACGGATTCGTGCTGACGAGCAGAGTGGGACCCGCCTTAGGTCTCGACTTTTCGGGCGACAGCATTGTTCGGGCCGTGGAAGAGAGCCTTCAGCGGCTTCGCCTCGACAGTCTCCCGCTGGTCTTGCTACAAGATCCCGAAGGGCTCAGCCTTAAGGCAGCCACAGCCCCTGGCGGCCCTCTCGGGTCCCTTGTCGGGTTACGGGATCAGGGCTTGATCCGTCACCTCGCGATCGAGGGCGGTCCGGTAGATCTCCAACTGAAGTACTTGGCAACTGATGCCTTCGACGCCGTGTTCAGCCACACTCCGTATAACCTGATGGATCGGGCGGCCGAACCGCTGATCCAGAATGCAGTCTCCCGGGAGGTGGCATTCGTAAATGCCGCGCCGTTCACCGGCAGCTTACTTCTGCAGGGAGCGGGAACGCCCCCCCGTCGCACAAATTGGGAGAGGAGCCCGGCACGTCTGGAACGAAGCGATAAGATGCGGTTGATCTGTGCGGCGTATAGCATCCCCCTGGCGGCAGCTGCACTGCAGTTCTCGGTGCTCGATCCACGGGTTGCCTCAACGATCGTTGGCGTCAGTACCCCGTCGCAAGCCGAGTTTGTCGCGGACCTCGCACAGTGGAAAATTCCCGCTGCTGCCTGGGATGACCTACTTGATCTGGTGGAGGAAACCGACCTCGCTGTAAGTTGTCGCGATGATGTCATTCCGACCACGGATCTTCGCCTTACAGGGAGCAGCGTGTGACATTTCCTGCCCCCAATGCGCTCCCCCACACCCCCGACCGGCAACCCTGACAGCATCTTGAACGACAGACAAGAATCGGCACCGGCTCCCACCGCCTCGTTGCAACCATCGCCCAACAAGCTCACCGATCCGCGCCATGAACACCGCGGCGAGGGGCCACCGTGGCCGCCTCAGACGGTGTGGGCATATCCTTCGCGGATCCAGGTGAGCAGTTCGGCGTCGATCTCTGAGGGGTCCGTCAGGATGACTTCGTTGTGCCACCGGTTGGCCGACACTCGCTCGGCGCGGTGAATCCGTGCCGATTCGAGTTCTCTGGTCAGAACGATGTTGACCAGAATCCCACCACGGCGGGGATGGATACCAAGAAACGCTCGTCCGTGGACCACGTGGAACGACGACGCGTTCTCTAGCAGCTCACACCTGCGGAGTGGAGAGATCTTGTCCATAAGCGCACCGTAAATGCTGGACGAAATCGGGTCACCATCAATGCGTTCTCTTGCCGTGCGGGCCATTCAGCTAGCATACGGCAGGCCGACGACGCTTCAGAGGATGTCAGTGACGTCTCGGAAAGGGTCCAGTTTCGGGTCCTTGGGGTCGAGTTCCGTGACGAGCAAATCGATCCTGGCCATTGGGAGGGCGCGAGCGACGGAACGCGTACCGAGCTTCGATGAGTCTGTGGCGATGACAACCAACTGGGACGCGTCCGCCATCGCCTTCTTCACCTCAACCTGAGCCATTGTGGGTTCGCTGGTGCCGATGACCGGGTCGATGCATGTCGTCGAGAGAAAACATGTATTCAGTAAGAAACTGGACAACGAGGCCACGGCCAACGGCCCGACGAGGCTGGCGTTCTGCTCCTCGGATTCCCCTCCGGTGAGGTACGCGCGTATCCCTGGCCGATGTTGAAGGGCCGTGAACGTGGCCAATCCGTTCGTGATAACTGAGAGTTGCTCGACATCTTTTAGCGCGCTTGCGAGCTGAAAGACCGTAGTTGATGCATCAAAACCGATTGCTTGGTTTGACTTGATCAGGGGCACCAACTTCTCGGCGATACGGCGCTTTGCGGCAAAATGACGACCTTGGCGTTGATGGAAATCCTCGACACCGACGTAGACGGCACCACCCCTGACACGACGTGCGATCCCTTCCCGTTCCAAATAATCGAGATCGCGGCGAACGGTCATTGGGTGCACGTCGAGTTTTTCAGAGGCGGCAGCCAGGTCAACTGTGCCGTCCTCGCGAAGGATCGCTCTGAGCATTTCTCGGCGTTCTTCCGTGGCTGCAGTGCCGCTTAGCGTCATGTCGCCCCCTTGGTTGTCATAGAACTAATCCTACCGCCATTTGTTAGATCGTGTTCAAAACTCTTGCATCGAGTGAAATTCCTTGATAAATTTCACAGCATGTACCACCCGGTGCATCACCGTCTTTCAGTGTCGAGAGTGAGGATCCATGCCTGCGTTTATAGCGGTTGACCTTGGAGCCACGAGTGGGCGGGTCTGTTACGGGATCATCGAAGATACACAGATCGAAATGAAAGAAGTAACACGATTTAGCAACGACCCGCTTCTGGTCTCGGGCGTTTTGGAGTGGGACACTGCCCGGCTGTTTCAACAGACGCTCATTGGCCTTCGCACCGCCCTCGCGTCGCTAGGCGAACGGGGCCATTCGGCCAACGGCGCAGGTATCGACAGTTGGGGTGTCGACTACGGCATCGTCCGCTCTGGCGCACAGGACTTCCCGCCAGCGCGCCATTACCGGTCAGCTCCGTCCGAGACCGTCGAACGTCTCCGGCAGCGGATCCCGGCCCGGGTCGGGTACAGCATCACGGGCATCAATCCGCTCCCCATAAATACGCTCTACCAACTCTCGGACGCTGCCCAGCGAGGCGAACTGGATGGTACAGAGAGAGCCCTCCTAATCCCCGATCTCTGGGTGCACGGCCTCACAGGCACCTTCGGGGCCGAGCGTTCGATCGCGTCAACCACGGAACTCGTGGACATATCCACCGGTAGCTGGTCTCCGCAACTGGCCTCACGGGCCGGCATCCCACTCTCAGCCCTGCCACAGCTGTGCGATACCGGGACCGCTGCCGGGGAAATTCTTCCGGCCATCCGCGGCGCCATCTCAGCAGCCGAGCCGTTGATGGTGTATCGCGTCGCAGAACATGACACCGCCTCGGCTGTGCTGGCGCTACCCGCCGAAGAACCGTACGCGTTCATCTCGTGCGGCTCGTGGTCGCTCGTGGGACTCGAACTGGACCGGCCGGTACTGACCGAGGATTCACGATCAGCAAATTTCACGAATGAGCAGGGTGCCTACGGCACGACACTTTTCATGAGGAATCTGGCAGGTCTGTGGCTGCTCGAGGAATGCGTCCGGCAATGGAACAGAGACGTTCGTAGCCGCTTCACAATCCCGGCTCTCCTCCGCGCAGCCCAGGATGTCCGGGCTCATCAATTTGTCATCGACGTTGGCGACCCTGCCTTCCTGGAGCCTGGCGACCTTCCAGCACGAATTGCGAGCTATTGCCAACAAAACGGTCAGCCGGTTCCCGAAAGTCATGCCGAAATGACCAGGTGCATCGTAGACAGCCTGGCCCTGGCATACCGCACAACGATCGCCAAGGCCCAGGAGATCAGCGGGGAACCCGTCGAGGTGATCCACATGATCGGCGGAGGTGCCAGAAACTCGCTGTTGTGCCAGCTGACCGCCGACGCGTGCCAGCTCCCCGTTCTGGCCGGTCCCGCCGAAGCCACGTCCTTGGGCAACCTCCTGGTCCAAGCCATCTCCACGGGTGCAGTCGAAAACGTGGCCCACGCCCGCAAGATCGTTCGGGCCAGCACCGAACCGCTGCGGTACAACCCGGCCTCCCACAGGTCCTCATTGCTTGCCTGGCAGACAGCCGGGCAGAAACTGCATAACCTCCAAGCCGCGCGAAAGGAACAGTCGTGAGCCATGAAATAGCCGACGACATTGTCAGGCTCTGCCGAACCCTCGGAGAACCCGGGCGGGACTTAGTGATCCTTGCTGAAGGAAACGTCTCCGGGCGAGCGACCCCGGAGACGATGTTTGTCAAGGCGTCAGGGGCTAGCATGGCGGCGGCCACCCGAAAAGACCTGGTTGAGGTCCGGCTGGCTCCGCTTCTGGCCCTTCTGCACGATGACACGGCCGATGATGGAACGGTTGCGCGCGTACTGATGGAAAGCCTCGTCGACTCCGAAGACAAGAGGCCCTCCGTTGAGGCTTTGCTGCACGCTGTCTGCCAGGAATACGGGGGGGCGCCGGTCGTCGCCCACACCCATCCGGTCAGCGTCAATGCGTTGCTTTGTTCCGACCAAGCCACGGAGCTCGTCTCAGGATCCCTCTTTCCCGACCAGGTGGTGGTCCTGGGCAAGCACCAGCTGCTCATTCCCTACACCGACCCGGGGCTACAACTGGCCCGCAGCGCACGCCGCGAACTTCAGCACCATATCGCTGCGTTCGGTGGGCCGCCGAAGGCTCTATACCTTGTCAATCATGGAATGTTTGCCTTGGGCCAATCTGCCACGGAGGCTCTGCACATCACAGAAATGGCTGTGAAATGCGCCCGCATCATCGGTGGCGCCCTTTCCATTGGCAACACTACACACCTGTCCGAACCAGACGCCGAGCGCATCGACTCGCGTCCGGACGAACACCTCCGCCGCCAGGAGCTTCTCAACTCCGGCGGCCAGCACCAGTGACCTCGGAGTTGGTGCGGCTCACCCTGAACCGCAACTGACCCAATAGACGACCAATGCCATCATCGGCACCGAAACCAGCCTTACTACATCGATCGGGAGATCCCATGTCTGATTCTGACAAGCACGAGAAAATTTTGACACGGCTGGCGAACCATGGCCTGCACATCCCCGCAGGAGTCCCCTATGCCCGCATGGTGACCAGCAACATCCCCGGGCTCGCTCAGTACAGCCGCTTGGATACCACGCAGGGCGCCTACACGTTGACGAACGCCACCCCCACGGGAAGGGATTAATCCACTTGTCCAGTCACGCTTCCACGGCCTTCGTCGGCGATGTTGTGCTTGAGCTGTCCGGAGTCTCTAAGTCGTTCGGAGCAGTGCAGGCGCTCCGAAACGGCGAGTTGACGCTCAGGGCCGGCTCCATTCATGCCCTGATGGGTGAGAACGGAGCCGGTAAGTCAACAATCGTCAAGATCATTGCAGGTCTGTACCACCGGGATGCCGGTTCGTTCGCCCTCGACGGAATCGAGGTGGACTTTCCGTCCACTGCTGAATCCAAGAATGCCGGCATCGCCGTCATTTACCAGGAGCCGACCCTCTTTCCCGATCTTTCCGTCACCGAGAACATCTTCATGGGCCGCCAGCCCATGAAGTCCTGGGGACGGATCGACCGGGCGGCGATGAGAAAGCACGCGCAGGAGCTTTTCAATCGCCTGAATGTGCATATTGATCCTGACAGGCCCGCCCAGGGACTGTCCATCGCAGATCAACAAATCATCGAAATTGCCAAGGCGATATCGCTGGATGCGAAGGTCCTGGTCATGGATGAGCCGACGGCGGCCCTTAGCCTCGCCGAGGTCGACCGGCTGTTTGCCATCGCCAGGGCGCTGCGCGACGAGGGGCGTGCGCTGTTGTTCATCTCGCACCGATTCGAGGAAGTGTATGCGCTCTGCGACACGGTGACCGTAATGCGCGACGGCGAGTACATCTCCACCGATCTGATCGGGGAGACCGATGTCCCGTCGCTCGTGCGAAAGATGGTCGGACGGGATGTGGACTCACTCTTTCCAAAGGAAGAGGCCACGATCGGTGACGTCGCCTTAGATGTCCGGAACCTGAACTCCACCGGGACGTTCCATGACATCAGCTTCACCGTGCGGGCTGGAGAGATCGTTGGTCTCGCTGGCCTGGTTGGGGCCGGGCGCAGTGAGGTCGCCCGAGCCATCTTCGGTGTCGACAGCTACGATTCGGGGCATGTCTCGGTCTACGGCGACACTGTTCCGAGAAAAAACACTGCCGCGGCAATGAAGCTCGGTGTTGCGCTTGTGCCCGAGGACCGGCGGCAGCAGGGCCTCATCCTGGATTTCGGTGTGGCACGAAATCTGACGCTCTCCATCTGCCGAGGACTCGCTCGTTTCGGTCTCCTCTCCTCCAAGGCGGAGAATTTGGCGGCTGACGGGTGGGCCCGGCGCCTGCAGGTCAAGTCCCATTCCTTGGCGACGGCAGCAGGAACGCTCTCGGGCGGCAATCAGCAAAAAATCGTCCTGGCCAAGTGGCTCGCGTCTCAGCCACGGGTACTCATCGTTGACGAGCCGACCCGCGGCATCGATGTGGGAACCAAAGCGGAGGTCCACCGCCTGCTCTCACAGCTTGCGGGCCAGGGGCTCGCAATCCTCATGATTTCCTCAGAACTACCGGAGGTGCTCGGCATGGCCGATCGTGTTCTCGTCATGCGTGAAGGAAGAATCACGTCACAGATTCCCCGCGCAGAGGCGACGGCGGAAACCGTGATGTTCGCAGCAACGCACGACAGGCACCAGGTCCTGGCGGCCACGAACGTGATGGAGCCGACCCAGTGACAACCCTCATCTCCCCTGCGCGCAAGAACCCCGGAGCGCAGGCTGTCGAAACGCTCCTGAAGTCCCGCGAAACGGGCATCGTTCTCGCCCTCCTCCTGGTCCTCGTGGTGACAACGGTCCGAAGCCCCGCGTTTCTCGTCAGCACCGACGGTTTCCGGGACCTCCTCCTCACTCCGGCAATCTTTGTGCTGCTGGCCATCGGACAGGCGATGGTCATCATCACCCGCAACATCGACCTTTCAGTCGGATCCGTCGTCGGGCTCACCGCCTATCTGACGGGACGCCTCTTCGTTGATTTCCCTGGGATACCGATTCCGGTCGTCATTATTGCCGGAATCGCCCTCGGTGCTCTCCTCGGACTGATTAACGGAGCACTGATCGCCTATGCAAAGGTTCCCGCTCTCGTGGTCACGCTGGGTACGCTCTACATTTACCGGGGTGTGGACGTGTGGTGGGTCGGGCGCAAACCGATCAACGCGTCGGACATGCCACGCGACTTCCTCGGCTTTGGTGTCAGCTCGTTCCTGAACATTCCCACGCTGGCCATCATCGCGGCGCTGGTGCTGGTCGCCGTCGGATGGTACATGAAGACCACGCGTGGGGGCCGCGAGCTTTACGCCATCGGCTCCGATCCCTCAGCAGCGACGCTGTATGGTCTGCGCATCACGAAGCGGGTAATACTCGCCTTCGTTGCATGCGGGGCGCTGACCGGCCTCGCCGGCGTCTTGTTCGCCGCCCGTTATGGGACGGTCGATTCGCAGGCTGGCACCGGCTTTGAACTCGTCTCTGTCGCGGCCGCCGTCGTCGGCGGAATCGCCATCTTCGGCGGCAGCGGAAGCGTGCTCGGAGCCGCGATCGGTGCCGTACTCCTGCTGACCATCAATCGGGCCCTACCGCTTCTGGGAGTGCAGGATTTTTGGCAGCAGGCGGTCGTCGGAGCCCTCATCCTCGGCGCCATCGCGCTGGATCGAGTTCTCGCCCTTCGCCAATTCCACAAACTCATCGAGATCAGGGACAACGCAAATGACTGACTCATCCACATACTTTCAGCCTGCCCCGGCCCGGAGCCAAACCTATCCCTACTACAGTGCCCCGATGTGGAAACGGTTCTTCCTCACCCGCGAATTCGCCGTCGTCATCGCCTTGATTATCGTGGCTGTCGTCGCGTCGATGTCGATCCGCAAGTTTTCCAGTCCCCTCACCTTGGGATACTTGCTGCTGGATGTCACCCCGATCCTCCTCATCGCGTTGCCGATGGCCCTGATTCTGATCTCAGCGGAAATCGACCTTTCGGTGGCAAGCATTGTCGGACTGAGCAACGTCACGCTCGGGGCCTTGTTCGACGCCGGTTGGCCCGTTGAGCTCGCGGCGCTGGCAGCGCTGGTGCTCGGCGTTGTCTGCGGAGCCATCAACGGTTTTCTCGTCACCGTCGTCGGGTTACCTTCCCTCGCCGTGACAATCGGGACGCTGGCGCTATTTCGTGGAGTCGCCGTCGGCATCCTGGGAACGAAATCCGTGGTGGACTTTCCCGACTATTGGACGACACTGGCGACGTCCGTATTTGGCAAAAGCGGTATCCCCTACGTCATCGTTCTGGTCGTCGTTCTGGCCCTTGCCTTCGTCCTCCTGCTTCATTTCACGCCCTTCGGACGCGGGATATTCGCCATCGGACGCAATCAGGAAGTCGCCGCCTTCTCCGGTGTGAAAGTTCAGCGGACAAAGTTCATCCTTTTTGTCCTGTCGGGGCTCGTCGCGGCCCTTGCCGGCATCTACTTTACGTTCCGCTACGGGAGCGCGCGCGGTGACAACGCGGAGGGACTGGAGCTGACGGTCATCGCCGCGGTACTTCTCGGCGGCGTCTCCATCTTCGGCGGCAAGGGTGCAATCCATGGAGTGCTCGCAGGCGTCCTGTTGATCGGCACGCTTCAAAGTGCCCTGCGTTTTGTCAACGTAACCTCCGACGTCATCAACATTGTGGTCGGCGCACTGCTGGTCGCGTCGATCGTGTCACCAAGCTTTCTTGCCTGGCTCAAGGGGAAAATTACCCGGGCCGCCAAGGAGGGGGCATCGAAAACCCCAGCCCATCATGGGTAGGCGAACCTCCGATCCAGTCCCATCTCACTTTTGTCCGTCATTGAAAGGAAACGAAGAAATGTCGCTATTCACATCCCGAGGGACACGTGGCTCTCGTCTGGCCGCACTAGCAGCGGTCGCCGCCAGCGTGGCCCTCGTCACCTCCGGCTGCGGCGCAGGAGAGACCTCTGCACCGTCCGGCTCCTCCCAGGAGGGTGCCGCCAAGGACCTGAGCATTGGCTTCCTGCCCAAGGCGCTGGGCAATCCCTACTTCCAGGATGCGGCCAAAGGCAGTGAGGAAGCGTCAACGGAGCTCAAGGGGACGTTTGCCGAGGTCGGACCTGCTGTTTCGGCAGCAGATGCCCAGGTCAGCTTCATCAACACACTCAGCCAACAGGGCGCATCCGGAATCGTACTCTCGGCCAGCGACCCCACTGCTCCGGGTTCGGCTCTGACTGCGGCACGGAAGGCCGGAACGAAAGTAGTGACCTTCGACTCCGACGTTGAGCCTAAGTTCAGGGACTTGTTCATAGCCCCGGCGACTGATGAGAGCATTGCCAAGATTCAGGTGGACCTGCTCGTAAAGCAGATCGGTGAGAGCGGAGAGGTCGCGATCCTCGGCGCATCGGCCAACGCCAAAAACCAGAACGCATGGATTACCGGCATGAAAGCCGAACTGGCGAAGAACCATCCGAACCTGAAGCTGGTGGACACCGTCTACGGCAATGATGACGACCAGGAGTCATTCAACAAGACCGCCGCGTTGCTGCAGTCCCACCCTCAGCTCAAGGGCATCATCGCCTGCACCAATGTGGGCCTGGCCGCCGCAGCACGCTACATCTCGGACTCGTCGTCCAAGGGCAAGGTCGCTTTGACCGGCTTGGGCACACCGAACGCGACGCGCGACTACATCAACAACGGCACAGTCTCAGCCTTTGCACTGTACAGCCCGAAGGACATGGGCTACCTGGCCACCTACGCGATCAACGAGCTTGCCAAGGGAACGATTACCGGCAAGGAAGGCGAAACCTTCACAGCGGGCCGGCTAGGGAAATACACCGTCGGCAAGGACGGCGTCCTTAACGTAGGTGACCCGATCGTCTTCGACAAGAGCAACATCGGCAATTTCGACTTCTAACACACCACGTCGAGGGGTTTGCTGCTGGCAGGGAACTACACCCTCCAGCGGCAAACCCCTCGTTCGATGAGCAGGACTGCGAATTGTCCTGCCAGCAGAGAGTAACGCTGACCAAACAGCCGCTGAGCACCTCAGCACCCAGCCCGATTGGAAGCATGATTAACATGGAAAACCACGCTGTTGAAGACCTGATTGCACGTTCCAACCGCCTGGGCGCGGATAAACGGAACACCAACTTCGCCGGCGGCAACACCTCGGCGAAGGGCACGGAGAAGGACCCGGTGACCGGTGAGGATGTCCAGCTGCTCTGGGTGAAGGGCTCCGGCGGTGACCTTGGCACGCTGAAGGCTCAGAACCTTGCGGTGCTGCGCCTGGACCGGCTGAACGCTCTGAAGAGCGTCTACCCCGGGGTGGAGCGTGAAGATGAGATGGTGGCTGCTTTTGATTACTGCCTGCATGGCAAGGGCGGCGCTGCACCCTCGATCGATACCGCGATGCACGGGCTCGTGGACGCCGCGCACGTGGATCACCTGCACCCGGATTCGGGCATCGCGATCGCCACCGCGGTGGACGGGGAGGCGCTGACCACCAAGATCTTCGGTGACAAGGTGGTGTGGGTGCCGTGGCGCCGTCCCGGGTTCCAGCTGGGCCTGGACATCGCCGCGATCAAGGACGCCAACCCGCAGGCCGTCGGCACCATCCTGGGCGGGCACGGCATCACCGCCTGGGGCGCCACGTCCGAAGAAGCGGAACAGAACTCGCTCTGGATCATCGACCAGGCCGAGAAGTTCATCGCCGAGAACGGCCGGTCCGAGCCGTTCGGTGCCAAGCTTCCCGGCTACAGCGCCCTCCCGGAAGCGGAGCGCAAGGCCAAGGCTGCCGCCCTCGCCCCGGTGATCCGCGGGCTGGCGTCCACGGACAAACCGGTCCTGGGGCACTTCAGTGATGACGCCGTCGTGCTGGACTTCCTGGCAGCCGCCGAGCACCCGCGGCTCGGCGCGCTGGGCACCTCCTGCCCGGACCACTTCCTGCGCACCAAGGTCAAGCCGCTGATCCTGGACCTGCCCGCGGACGCCTCGATCGAGGACTCCATCGCCCGGCTGCAGGAGCTGCACGCCGACTACCGCGAGGACTACCAGGGATACTACGACCGCCACGCTACCCCGGAGTCCCCGGCATTGCGCGGCGCTGACCCGGCGATCGTGCTGGTCCCTGGCGTGGGAATGTTCTCGTACGGTGCGAACAAGCAGACCGCCCGCGTCGCCGGGGAGTTCTACCTGAACGCCATCAACGTGATGCGCGGCGCCGAGGCGATCTCCACCTACGCCCCGATCGAGGAATCCGAGAAGTTCCGGATCGAGTACTGGTCCCTGGAGGAAGCCAAGCTCGCCCGCCTGCCCAAGCCCAAGAGCCACGCCACCCGCATCGCGCTGGTGACCGGTGCGGCGTCGGGCATCGGCAAGGCCATTGCCACCCGCCTCGCCGCGGAAGGTTCCTGCGTGGTGATCGCGGACCTGAACCTGGCGAACGCGCAGGCCGTAGCCGCGGAACTCGGTGGCCCGGACGTGGCCATCGGCGTGCAGGCGGACGTCACCGACGAGGCGCAGATCGCCGCGGCCATCCAGGAAGCGGTGCTGGCGTTCGGCGGGCTTGACCTCGTGGTCAACAACGCCGGGCTGTCCATCTCCAAGCCGCTGCTGGAAACCACCGAAAAGGACTGGGACCTGCAGCACAACGTCATGGCCAAGGGCTCCTTCCTGGTGGCCAAGGCCGCTGCGAAGGTCATGATCGACCAGGACATGGGCGGGGACATCATCTACATCTCCTCCAAGAACTCCGTGTTCGCCAGCCCGAACAACATCGCCTACTCCGCGACCAAGGCAGACCAGGCCCACCAGGTCCGGCTCCTCGCGGCCGAACTGGGCGAATACGGCATCCGCGTCAACGGCATCAACCCCGACGGCGTGGTCCGCGGCTCCGGGATCTTCGCCGGCGGCTGGGGCGCCAAGCGCGCCGCGGTCTACGGCGTGGACGAGCAGGAACTGGGCAAGTACTACGCCCAGCGCACCCTGCTCAAGCGCGAGGTCCTGCCCGAGCACGTGGCCAACGCCGCCGCAGTGCTCACCAGCGCCGAACTGTCCCACACCACCGGCCTCCACATCCCCGTGGACGCCGGCGTCGCCGCCGCCTTCCTGCGGTGAAGAATGTTACAACTTCCGGAACGTCGAGCCGGGAACGTCGCCGACGACGGGCGCATGCCCGACGGAAGATTCGCGTCGGTTAATCAAGAACCGGCATCCACGAACACCAAGGAGAAGCATGTCCGCTGAAGTAGTCATCGTCGGGTCGGCAAATCAGGACTACATCATTGAACTCGATGTGCCGCCAGAACCCGGGCAGACAGTCCTGGCACATCGTTTCCACACGCAATCCGGCGGCAAGGGCGCCAATCAGGCCGTGGCTGCGGCACGATTGGGGAGTTCCGTCAGGTTTATCGCCGCCATCGGAGACGACGCCGAAGGAGCATCAATGCTCAGCAGCCTCAGAGCCGAAGGAATAGATACTCGCCAGGTCCAGGTCCTGCCGGGCGGCCGAACCGGTGCCGCGTTCGTCTCAGTCTTCCCCGACGGAGAAAACTCCATCTCAGTGGTTGCCGGTGCGAATCTTGGCCTGTCCGAAGCCCACGTCAGAGAATCCCTGAGCCACATTGGCCGCGGGGCAGTCGTGGTGGTCCAGGCTGAGGTGCCGGTGACTGCTATCCAGGAGACCTTGAATGCCTCACAGCGGGCCGGATTGCGATGCGTACTGAACCTCGCCCCCTACGTGCGCATTGACCAACGTCTCCTTCGCCATGCCGATCCCCTCGTGGTGAATGAGTCCGAGGCCAGCGCGCTGATATCCAAGCCCGTCTTCGATGAAGCCAGCTCCCGCGACGCAGCCCGTCAGCTTGGCGAGATCGCCTCCTCAGTAGTCATCACAATGGGCGCCGCAGGCGCCTACTGGCTCGACCAGAAGAATGAGGGCCACGTTTCGGCTCCGGCGATTGGCTCCGTGGTCGATTCCACCGGGGCGGGAGATGCCTTCGTGGGCGCACTCGCTGCGTGCTTGGCCGGCGGCGGACCACTCTCGGAGGCGGTCCAGTTGGGTGTTGTTGCGGGATCATTCTCGGTCATGAGAATCGGCGCTCAGTCTTCCTACCCGACGGCCAAGGACCTACGGAGCCACGAGGAGTCAACACGGTCTCCGGTCTTGCAGTACCTGCCCGTCCGGTGACATCGGCTACCCTGTCAGCGCTGGTCGAAAGTTGAGCCGTTACGTGGGGTGAAAACTGAGCCACGTTGACGGAATTATTCTGCCGTATTTTCTGTCTTGTCGAGGGCAGCGATTCGATCTGGTGGTTCCTGAGCCGGCTGGAGCCTTTGAGGGTGAGGACTTCCGCGTGGTGGACGATGCGGTCGCCATCGCGGAGGCGACGACTTGGTCCCCGAATACATCGCCCCAGCGGGCGAAGCTCAGGTTCGAGGTCAGGATCATCAAGGCGTGTTCATAGCGTGAGGACACGAGCCGGGAGAACAGCTTCGCGGCGTCCTGTTCGAACGGGAAGTAGCCGGCTTCGTCGACGATGACCAGACCGTAGCGCCGGCGCCGAACCAGTTCTGAGGACAGACGGCCGGTCTGGTGCGCTCCCTGCAGCCGAGTCACCCAGCCTGTGGCGGTGAACAGGACGCGGTGGCACAGCTGGGTGGCCCGCAGGCCGAGCACGGTGGCCAGATGGGCGATGGTTTCCCGTTTCAGCCAGGGTTGATGGTCGAAGATGAAGTCCTCCAGCGACTTCCCGGGACAGAACGGCGGCCAGGTATTCCTCGTGGCATCAGCCGACCTCGCGCGCCTGGTCAGCCGGACGGGCCGCGTACTCCCGGATCCGCGGTGCCAACATGGGCCGGGTCGGTGATCGTCTCTGGCCCCTGTCCCAGCACCGCAGGTGGGTCCCGGCGTTCCGTCCCTCGAAACTGATCCGCACCGTCTCCAGATCCGCGCGGACCTCCACGAAGCGTCCCTATGGCCTGCGTGTTCACCGAGTAGTCGTTGGAAGCGGCCCGGACGCAGTAGTCCCGGGGCCGACGGACCCGGGAAGAGAACCCCGTCGGCGGTGACACCGGCGGCAGCGCCAGCATCGCGGCCCGGTTGGCGCCGATCATCTGCGGGGCTTTCTCCGGTGTATCGCCCCGGGCCTAATGGAGGATCTTGATCCCGCCAAAGGGTTCAGAACCAAGTAAGCACCGAAAAAGTACCCGGACGAGCTGCGGTAGAGGGCGGTACGCCTCTGGTTGCCTCAAGTATTTATGGCCCCACCCGGTCCGAACCGGCCCTATCCGAGGGTATGTTTGAGGCGTGTCAGCGGGCTTCGACCGCGACGACGTCGGCACTGACAGCACCCACCTCCAGGGCCGAGACGGTGCCTGCAGCGGCATCCCCATAGAGCGGCGGAGCAGCAGGACATCGATAAGTTCACGCGTCCCGTCGGCGTCGCCGTTGACCGCCGAAGCAGCCCAGAACGGCTCATGCGCGCTGGTAAACGTCCCGGACTCCCCCACCCTGGCCGGGGCCGCCCGGCTTGGTCCTGAGGACCTCCAGAAAATGGTCCAGCTGGACCGACTGGCCGTTCTTGGCAACGATCCGCGGATGCCTGGCGGGCCACGGCACGGCACTCGAACACCACGACCTCCGACGCCCGCATGTACACCCGGACTTTCCGGCCGATGAACCGGGGCCAGGACGGGATACTTCACCATCCGCGGTGATCATCGAGGACCTGTCCACCCTGGGGTTCAGCACCAAGCCGGGGTCGAAGACCTCTCCCGGCGGCGGTGCCAGGAAGGGCTGTTCGGCGGCGAAGTCCTGCCCGAGGGTGCGATTCTGTCATTGATCCGCCGGGCCTCAACCTGGGCTTCCCAGTCCCGGATGCGGTCGTTGAGCTCGTCCAGAGACTCGGCGGCAGGAATGGGTCAAAGCGCTGTTGCGGCGGAACCACCCCACTTCCCCTTCGACTCCGCCTTTTTCGTGTGCCCCGGCGATGCCGGGCTGGCACTATTAAGGTGTCGAAGCCGTAGTGCGAGCGGAACAGGACCCTCCGGTCGTTTTCCTGGTGCTGCTGGCCCTGCCCGACCATCACCGCGGCGACCGCGCTGATGAGGTTGTCGTAGCGGATGTGCTTGGTCGGGATGCCGCGCAGGACGTGAAAGGCCACGATATGGCCCTCTAGGAAGGCTTCCTGCGCCTGTGCCGGATAGATCCGGTGGATGGCCTTACCCGAGTTCGAGATTCGGAAAACGTACATGTGGCATTTCGACTTCACGCCGTTCAGGATGGCCCAGACTCACCGAAATCCATCTGGGCCTCCGCTCCCGGGGCATGCTCCCGCGGGACAAACACTTCCACCCGGCGGCCGGCCTCGACATCGACGTGGGCCCGGCGGCCCCGGACGTAGTTAAGTACCGTCGGATACGACAACTCCTCCGCCCCGCGCTCCTCGACGAGCCGGGCCAGGACCCTGGTACCCGCATCGCAGCGAAGGCAACAAGCCTGAAATTGCGGCGATACGGTCGTCGCGGCGTACTTAACCAACCGGCGGCCAGATAGCCCGGACACCTTCGATCCTGCCCTGCCCGAAGTGGGCTGCGAGCTTTCTGGAGAGCTGAAATAGCCGTCTGTCTCTTGGACCTGCACCGATGCGATGCGCGTAACAAGACGGGCGATGTCGGCTTCGAGCGCTGCATCCGGCTTCTGGAGGAGCAAACATCTCTAGGTACTGCCCGGGTCTACGCCTGCGACTCTGACTCGCCTGGCAATGCGACTCGAAACGGGAACATCCGAGAACGTTTTTTGGCCTTCGGATTGGATCTTGCCGGTCAGACAGAGCACGACCGATCCCAGCTGCCGCAACGCCCGCTGCGCTCTTTCACGCGGGTCGGATGAAAGGCCCTCATTGTGCTGAGAGTTGCCCCCTAAAAGGCAAGGCCGCGTGGCTCTGAACCGAGGTCGGCGTGCTTCGGATCAATGACCTCGAATCCATTGGCTTTGTAGGCGTCGTAATCGAAACTCTCACACTCGTCGAAGCCGACCCGGTGGTAATCCCAAAAGCCCTCCCAGTCTTCGTATCCATCACCAAGGCTGCTTTCGAGAAAAGCATCGGCCATCGCCATTCCGAGGCGTGGCGCGGTGTAAAAGGCTCCCATTGCAAGAACGTTCGCATTGTTCGCCGTCGCGGCGCGTCGAGCGGTCACCACGCTCTCGCAGACAGCGGCGTGCACGTGGGGACACTTGCTGGCGGCAATGTGGATCCCCATTCCGGAACCGCAGAACAGCAATCCTTTCTCGAATTCACGCTCAGAGATGCGTGAGCCAACAAGGAACCCTACGCGATGGTACATCGGCGCATCATTTTGAACAGGTGTGAGGTCGGTAACACTCCAGCCGCGCTCGATAAGATGCCGTTTGATGGCTTCTTTGAGAGGAAAGCCAGCAAAGTCAGCGCCGACGACGACTTCCTTGTTACGTGTGGTTTTCAAGTTGTTTCTTCTCTTTCTGCAGGGGGAGGGAGCAGGGGCTCTTCGTCGTTGGCTGCGTGCGGTAACCACCAACCTAAGAGGTCTTCACCCATTCACGATGTAACCAACGTCTGACTCAGTACATCTAGGCGCGGCGAAGTCGATGAATATCGTCGGGACGGAATCAGAGCCTTGTTTTCTGACGCGCCAAGGCCGTGTTTGAGGCAACCATGCCGGCGTCCCCTTACCGTGACAAAGTTTCAACGGTCCAGTCGGCGCTTCCACGCTCATGACTGATTCGGCACGCATATTCGTGGTGCGCGGCAGCTCCCTGCGGACTCTGCACATCGGCTGTCACATTGACCGCCCAAACCGGGTCACTTCCCGATCTAGTGACATTGCTGAAGGCAATCGAACCGGAATCATGCAGTGCCGCTCTGATCGTTTCATAGCAGGCCTTCTCGGCGGCTGCGCCGGTATTGCCCTGGAAAAAAGTCGCAATCCACGCAAGTAACAGAATCAGCATAAAGATCACACGGCGCCCGCGGAGCCGCGGACCGCCTCGGCCTTCAGCGGCTGCCGTTCTGGTACGCTCCCCAATTGATGCGGGTCCCTGATCTAGTTGCATGTCCTGCTCATTTCACCAATATGCGGCCGGCACCTGCTCGTGCGGGCATAGGATTTCCATTGAAAACGCCCTGGAATAGGGCGAAACATCCTTACATCAGGGAGCTTGCCCGAGAGTCATGTGCCACTCCGCCGGGGGTCGGGCGGAGTGGCACATGCTCCGTCTGCGGAATCTACGAAGAGGCGCCCTGGGTTTCCAGTTCCTTCGTAACACCGTTTCCGAGGGGCGCGGTGATGCGATCCGCGAAGAAGTGGCTGACCCGGGGACCGTCCACTTCGAGCGCCACGTCCATGTTCGGCGGCAGCTTCTTGGGGTTGGTACGCAAGAGATCCTGCTGTCCGTTCGCGTTCGCAACGTACATATCACGTTCGATCGGGGTCTCGTTGTACTCCGTGGCGATGTGCAGCGGGAACAGCGTCAGCAGAGTCTGATCGAAGGCATGCATGACCACGAGCGGATCATGCAGCCACAGGGCCGTGTGCTCCGTTGCAATTCCCACAGCGGTGTAGATCAGCTTCTCCTGCGGCGGCCACAGGTCGAGAATCCGGGTAGCCATTTCCGTAATGGGAGTGTTGGCTTCCCTGATGCGGTCTTCGTCCTCTTTCAACAGCGGCGTGTAGAGCGTCACATCACACGGAACGTACGTGATCGGCATGCCGGAGTTGAGAACGATTTCAGCAGCGATCGCATCGTTGTTGAAGTTGTACTCCTCACGAGGCGATCGACGGACACCCTTCTCATCCACAATCGGGATAACAACGCCCGCCATGATGATGAGTTCCTTGATGTTCTCCACGACCCGCGGTTCGCGAAGGATGGCGTGGGCGACGTTAGAGACCGTACCCAGTGTGACGACCTTGATTTCACCCGGGTTGTTCATGATCGTTTCGATGATGAAGTCAACCGCGTGCTGGTCTTCGTACTGGGGCTCTTCGCCCTCTTCGAGAATGCCTTCGCCCTCGAAGCCGAACATCAGTGCGTGGCCGCGCATCGGCATGCCGATTCCCTTGAATACCGGGATGTCGCTGCGGCCGGCCGCTTCCAGGACCTTTACTGCGATCTGAGCCCGAAGGTGCGTGTCTCCGTAGCAGGTAGTGACACCTTCGACGATCAGCTCCGGCGACTGCGCCGCGAACATCACCGCAAAGGCGTCGTCGTAGTAAGTTCCAATATCCGTATCGAGAATAATGCGGGTCTTTTCCACTTTCTTACTCCAATCTTCGTTGGCTGGGTAAAAGCTGCGTCTTACAACTTGTTACAAGTATCATTATATTACATCTAAACAGGCCTTCGTCAAGTGCAAACTAGGCAAACTTGCCGTCCGGATCGCGAGAACCTCCGCGCGTGGTGTTCTTATTAACATTAAATAACACGCGTAGGGTTCCTTTGCCTGCGGACCGTATAACCCTTCCGCCTTGGGGTACTGTCAGCGGCCGAAGCGCTGAACCGCCGGACTTTGCGGATACGGCCAGGTGGCTCCCATGATCATGTAGTCAGTGGTTGTGTACTGGCCGGCCACCGTGTCAGCCAACGATTTCGGGCCATCGAACCCGATGACCCGCCATCCGACAAAGTCCTTGTTCCCTCCATATACGGGATCAGCGTAGAAGCCCTGACGCGTATGGGCGACGAGCATGTCAAAGAATCCGAAGCCGCTGTCACTGACTGGCTGATTGGTCGGGGGCGGCCCGCCTTCCCCTGAGTTGAGAACTTCGTCATCCTGCAACTGAACGTGCTTCGGTTTTGGCCGGCCAGAGGTCTCAACAAGCAAGGCGTCCTGCTCATCCTCAGACAGGTCGTAGAACTCCTTGGCGTGTTTGTCCAAACTTAGCGCCTTCAGCGCCGCTAGTCCTTCGCGGTACACACACTGCCGGTGCCTGATTCGCGCTTGCCAGGCTTCGGCTTCCTTCCCGCGTATTTCCAGGAATCCGTCGCCAGTCGCACTGGCATACACGAAGTCACCGGACAGAAAGCGGTCCAGAAATCGTACGACGTCGGCCTCCGCCGCCCCGGGATCGTAATCCGTGGGGATGATTCTGGCCGTGGCTGCCCGGACTATGGCCCACTCATCGTCGGTAAAAAACAGGGGCCCGTCTACGTCTCGAGTCGAAATTGGCACCGTGGGCCAGTGGGCCTGGGATTGGCTGACCATGGGAGAAACCCTCCTTGTTGTCTGTTGAATCAGGGAAAGAGGCATCAGGCCGCTGTGCGGCCTTTGCCACGGACATTGATAATGCGTTCAGTGCACCGCCAGGCGTTGGCCATGATGGTGAGTGTCGGATTCACGCCAGTCGAGGTTGGGAAGAAGCTGCCGTCGAAGATGTAAAGGTTCGGCACATCGTGGGTTTGGCACCATTTGTCGACGACGGACTTTGACGGGTCGTCGCCCATCCTTGCCGTACCCATTTCGTGGCAGCAGTTTCCTGTGATCTTTTCGAGGTTGACAGGGATGATCTTGCTCGCGCCTGCCACCTCCAGGATTTCCGTATTTTTCGCAACCTGCCACTTGGCTTGGGCGAAGTCGTTGGCGTGAGGCGTGTGGGTAATGCGCGCCACCGGCAGCCCCCAGGCATCGACGACGTTTGGGTCGAGGTCTACACGGTTGGATTCGACGGGGAGATCCTGGACCATGACTCCGAGCTTCATGCTGTGGTTGAAGAGATCGCGATCAGCGTCCTTCGAGGCCTGCCCCCACGTGGGTCGCCCGGGGAAGGTCCAATTGACAGGGTGGCCAAGCATGGATGCGAATATAAGGGTCCCGAGCATGTGTCCCCGGTCGTAGTCAGTATGGTAGTAGTCGAACGACATGGTGTTCATGTAGTGGCCAGCCCAGGGATACAGCGGATCAACCACTTCCTTATCGAACAGGCCGATCGCGAAGAGGTACTCGTGAAAAGTGGCGTTTGCTCCGAGTAGTCCACTGCTGTTGGCGAGCCCGTTGGCATGAGTCGCCGACTTCGATAGTTGAAGCAGTCGCGTAGTTTCAATTGCCCCGGCGCAGCAGATCACGATGTCGGCAAGCTGCTCAACCTCGTTGCCATCCGCGTCGGTGTAGATGACGCCCTTGGCTGTTCCATTCGGGTTGAGAATGATCTCCCGGACATAGCAGTCCGGTCTCAGATCAAGCAGCCCCGTGGCAAGCGCGTCCGGAATGAACGTGTTCGCTGTTGAAGATTTGGCCCCTACGGGGTCGCCATATTGCTGCCAGAAGCCCGAATTCACGTGGGCGTTGCGGCCTCGATAGGGCTCGGTGACCATTGCCTGCGGAATCGGGAAAGTGCTCTGGCCCATCTTCTTCATCGCCTGAGCAAAAACACGCCCATAGTGTGTCAGCTCGACCGGCTTCGTGGGATATCCCTTAGATCGCGGTCCTTCCCATCGGTTGGCGCCGGCAAGTCCCGAAGTGCCGAGCTCCCATTCAACACGCGTGTAGTACGGCTCTAGGTCTGCGTACTCTATGGGCCAGTCGACCAGGCTCGCACCGGGGATATCGCCGTGCAGCGAACGGAGGCGGAAGTCGTCCTCCGTCATTCGGGGAACGATACCCCCCCAATGGATTGTTCCGCCTCCAACGCCCTGTGGGGTCGGGGAGAACTGGACTTCTTCCTCTGGGCTTTCCTCGTCGGGCCGGTACGTACGCGGCTTCAACTGCGGATCCGGCCAGACGTAGTTCCGGTTCAAATATTTGAGTTCGTCACCGGAAAATTGTTCATTTCGCAAGAACGGTCCGCGGTCAAGTGCGACCACGCGGATCCCGGCTTCCGTAAACACCTTGGCCGCCGTGCCGCCGGAGGCGCCCGCACCGATGATCAATACCTCGGCCGGCTCAGGTTTCTTCCTCGGAATCATGACTACCTAACCTTTCGTTACACCTATGAAGCGGTGACCTTTGATGGAATGAGAGGGTGCCAGACTGAACGTGTCAGCGCGGTAACCCGAAGAGGAGGATTGCGCCCAGTGCCAGCCCACATATCAGCGGCACAGACCTTTTCAGCGCTTGGACCGACGTTGCCGATCCCCTCCTGTTGAGTGCGACGACCGCGATCAGGATGAGCCCCTGAACCATGGCCTGAATGTAGGGATTGACGTTGAGCAGATCCAGGATGTTGGTGATGAACTGGATGATCAGGACGCCGACGGCAACACCGCGGATTGTTCCGACTCCGCCCGTGAGCGGGGCACCTCCGACGACGACCGCCGCGATGGCTGCAAGTTCATAGCCGCGACCATATGCCGGGTCCGCGGTCTGCAGCCGTGACATCAGGACAAGGGCGCCCATGCCGGCACAGAGACCTGAAATCATGTACACAGTCATGCGGTGCCGCACCACTGGGATGCCGGCGAAGTGCGCTGCTTCCTCGTTGCCGCCGAGGACGTAAATTTGACGTCCGAAGACCGTCTTTGACAGCACAACCTGGGCAATTGCAACGGTCAGAATGAAAACGATCACCGGAACAGGTATTCCTAATACATCGGCGCTGAGCCACTTCAGGGCATTGTCGCCCCGCAGCCTGATCGGGTTGGAGCCCGAGAGGAAGAAGGCGGCGCCGGTGGCGATGGTCATGGTTCCCAGAGTGATGATGAACGGCTGCAACCGGCCGAAGGCAATTCCGAGTCCGTTAATTGCGCCGACAAACAGCCCGGTCAACAAGGCACCCAGGATGACCCCCACAGGGCCGTAGGGCGCCATCTTCGCGCCGACAATGGCAGCAAGGGCCAGAGTGGCTCCAATCGAAAGATCGATTCCTGCGCCGCCAGCGATGATCACGAAGCCCTGTCCTACTGCCAGCAACCCGATGATCGAGGCTAGGCCCAAAACGTTTCGGATGTTGTCGACAGTCATGAAAAACGGTGAAAGGGTCGATCCCAGGATCAGGACGACAAGGAGTGCCGGCAGCGCCCCGGCTTTCCGTAGGGCCGCCGGAGTCAATTCGCGACGGGAGTTCTGCTTTTGGGGAGTCGGCGTTGCGACTTCAGTGCTCATGTGAGTTCCTTCTCAGAGAATCAGAATGGTTCCGGGGCCTTAGCTAGACCATCGCGGAGGAGAGGATACGTTCTTCTGTAGCCCCTAGGGCCGGAATGTCGTCCACAAGGCGGCCGTCCCGCATGACAAGGATCCGGTCCGCAATCGCCAGCAGCTCAGATAGCTCCGAGGAGATCACAAGTACCCCGGCTCCGCCCTTTGCGAGTCCGTTAACGAGCCGGTAAATCTGGAACTTTGCGTTCACGTCAACCCCCCGCGTGGGTTCGTCGAAGATATAGATCGGGAAGTCGTTGAGGAAGCATCTGGCGATGACCACCTTTTGCTGGTTTCCGCCGCTCAGGGTCCCCACGGTCACGCCGGCTCCGGCCGCCTTTACGCTGAGTTTGCTGATCAGCTCCCGGGCAAGTTGCGCTGACCGCGTCTTTCTTAGCCATCCGGCCGTGGAGATGACCTCCGGCTGCGCTAGCGTGAAGTTCTCTTCGATCGTCATGCCCAGCACCAACCCCTGGCTTTTCCTTTCTTCAGGAACCATGACGATGCCTGCGCGGAAGGCTTCTCGGGGGCTGCGTATCCGGTGGGGGACCCCGTTCACCTCGACTGTGCCGGAATCGTAGCTGTCAACTCCGAATATCGCCCGTGCAACTTCACTGCGGCCCGCTCCCAGCAGCCCCCCCATGCCCACGATTTCTCCGGGGTTCACCTCAAAGCTGATGTCCTCGAATTTGCCTGCGCTCGATAGATTCTTTACCGAAAGCCTCGGAGTCATTGTGATCTGCCCGGACTTGACCTCGTATTCAATGTCTGCGCGGTTTTGAATCTCATGCGTGAACCGTTCAATCGGACGCCCCACCATGGCCTTGACAATATCGTCGTGGCTCATCTTGCTCATCGGCTCGGTGATGATCTTGACTCCGTCCCGGAGCACGGTGACAGTGTCGGCAATCCGGGAAAGGTCTTGGAGACGGTGGCTGACAAGGATGAAGGCTGTGCCAGCAGCTTTGGCCTTGTCCACAACGTCGAAAAGGTGGGCGACTTCCGGTTCCGTCAGGGCAGCGGTGGGCTCGTCCAGAATGATAATCCTGGCCTTGCTGACAAAACTCCTCCCGATCATGACCAGTTGTTGTATGCCGGGGGAATGCTCGCTCAGCTCTGAGAACGGATCGATGGTGAGGCCTAGCGAATCCAGCACCGGCTGTGCCTTGGCCCGGAGAGCTTTGCGTGAGACTATCCCGGAGCGCGCCGGGAAGGAGGCGACGCAGATGTTCTCCGCTACTGACATGTTGGGGACAAGGGAAAGTTCCTGGGGGACGGCGCTGACTCCGAGTAACCGGGCGTCGCGGGGGGAGGTGAGGTGAACCCTTTTGTTATCGATGTATACCTCCCCCGCGTCGGGCTGCACGAGGCCGCAGATGACCTTCGAAAGGGTTGACTTGCCTGCCCCGTTTTCGCCGCTGATCGCATGGACGGTTCCGGGGAAGATGTCCAGGTCCACGGAGGTGAGGGCTTGCACCCCCGGGTAGGTCTTCGTTATGTCGCGCAAGGCCACGACCGTCCCGTCGAACGTGCCGCTACGTGTCTCGGAGGCTTGCTGCTTCCCGAGGGGAGCTGATCCGTGGGTTGGAAGCCATGATTTCGTCATGAGAGTTGTCTTTCCTGCATCGGCGGTTGCTGGATGGCGGAGAGTCGGTCATACCGCATTTAGCCCGCGGATCCCCAAGTGGTCTTGTCGTACGCCTCGGCGTTTTCTTTGGTCAGGAGAAGCGGCTGCTCAAGCATGATGCGCTTCGGGAAATCCTTTTTCTCTATAGCCCGAATGGCTACTCGAAGGGCCAGATCCGCGTGCAGGGGCGTCGCGGGAACAGCGGCTAGGACTTCTCCGCGCTGGATGGCCGCAGTGGTGGACTTGTCGTCCCCCCATGTGTAGAGAGGAATGTCCGTCCGGCCCGTCTGCTGCATCGCGGCGTAAACACCCAGCGCCATTTCGCTGTACTGGGTGTACCAGGCGTCGATCTTCTGCCCCTGTGGTGACTGAAGGAAGCTGAGTGCGGCCTGGTATGCCTTCGTGCGATCGAAGTCGCCGGGAGAAGTTTCATTCACAGTGATGTCCGGGTACTTGGTCTTCAGGGTCGCTATGAAACCTTCGTGTCGCAGAATCTGCGGGGAGGACCCCATCGTTCCTTGCGTCTCCACGACGGTGCCTTTACCCTTCAACGAGTCGCCGATGGTGTTGGCAATTTGGATAGCACCCTGCTTGTAGTCAAGGTAGACCCAGGAGTCAGGGCAGTCGGTATCAACCGTCCGTTCCATGCCGATGACGAAAATGTCGGCTTTGCAGATTGCATCGATGGCGGGAGTCAACGGACCCACGGACTGGGGAAATACCAGGATGCCGCTGACCTTCTGGCTCACACAAGACTGGAGGTCCGCGACTTGTTCGCTCGGATCATTCGTTTCTGTGTATTTGATCTGGACATTGGGGTGCTTGGCAGCCTCGATCATAAGGCTTTCCTTCTGCGCAGTGGACCAGGGATTGTTGGCCAGCCCTTGAGAGAAGCAGAAAGTATAGGTCTTGGCCGGGTCTCCAATCGGCCCGTCGGCGACTGGCAACGCTCCGGCATAGGGGACGGTCAGCGTCTGCTTGGTGATTGGTCCCGCTACAGGCTGTCCCGGAGCCGGTTTGACCACTGTCGCATCTTCCGGGGCATAAAGGGCGGTGTTCTCGGGGAGGTAGAACTCATCCTTCGAGCCTCCGGCGTTTCCTGGAGTCCCGGCACACGCGGAGAGTGCAAGCACAGCTGCGCCCATGAAGGCTGCCGCTCGAACGAAGCTCCACCTGTGGTTCGACTGCTTGGCAGCCAACGAACACTGAATCATTTTTGTATCCTCATCGTTGAGTGTTACATGATGTTATTAAACACACTATCGCGACATATTCGATGGCGAAAGTCTTCGCGTGAGATTTGTTATTTAATGTGGCAATTCCATCGATTGGTTGCGTGAGCTCAATCAATGAGGTCCGGGTCATACGGGTTCCGGATCCCGGTCTCAAGTGCGGCAATCTCTGCGAGATCAGTTTCCTCGAGCTGGAAGTCGAAGACTTGCGTGTTCTCGATCATTCGCTCGGGACTCACGGTCTTCGGGATGACCACGTTTCCTTGTTCGATGTGCCATCTGATGATCACCTGGGCCGCGCTCTTGCCGTGCTTCGCCCCGATCTTCAGAAGGAGTGGGCTGTCAGTCAACTTGCGATTAGCAAACGGGTTCCCGGCCAGGGGGGACCATGCCATCGTCGCAATGGAATGTGAGGTGTTGAATGCCTTCAACGCTGCCTGCTGAAGGCCTGGATGCAGTTCGATTTGATTGACGGCGGGAACCACGCGTGTCTCGGCCAGCAGGCGTTCAAGGTGGTGGATCTGAAAATTTGCGACGCCAATCGATTTCGCAAGGCCCTCTTCTTGTAGTCGCTCAAGTGCCCGCCAGCTCTCGACGTATTTGTCAATCCTCGTCATCGGCCAATGGACCAGGAACAGGTCGATGTAGTCGAGGCCGAGCCGCTTCAGGCTGCCTTCGAATCCGCGGAGCGCTGCGTCGTAGCCGTGGCTTTCATTGCCCAGCTTTGTGGTGACGTAGATTTCATCACGCGGGACGCCGGAACGGCGGATTCCCTCCCCCACGCCGGCTTCATTTTGGTATTGTTCGGCCGTATCCAACGACCGGTATCCCAGCTCAAGTGCCGTAGCCACAGTGTCGGCAGCCGCGGTGTCATCCGGGCCGAAGATACCGAGACCGATCTGGGGAATTGTACAACTGTCATTGAGGGCAATGCCTGGAATTGACTGAATTGACAAATGGTGCTCCTAGTCTTGGGACATTTACAGTGGGAGTTGGGCTGGACTGAGTGTGGGCTCCTGTACGCAAAAGGTGTGCATGAAGCGCACGAAAACGAAGTGTCACGGCGTCAGGGAAGCTACAACGGCCTCGACGGCGGCCCCTGCGATCTCACGGTCCTGGCTCATGGAGCTCTTTCCGGAGATTCCGACGGCACCGATCAATCCGTCGTCGTACAGGACAGGTAGTCCTCCCCCGATGATGGTTGCGCCGTCGATCGAGGCCAAGCCATGCAGCAGGGCCTCCTCCTGACGGACAACTTCCCAGAACTCGTGCGTGGCCAATCCGTTGCCGGCGACGGAGTACGCCTTGCCTGAGGCGATTTTCGCCGTTTGAAAAGGCGCCCCGTTCATTCGCTCGAAACACACAAGATGCCCGGCGCCATCGGCCACTGCGATACTGACACTCACACCCAACTCCGTGGACTTTAAGACGGCGGCATCGACGGCAACGCGAGCCAGCTCCCGAGTAATGTTTCGTGACTCGATGAATTTTTTCACAGAAAGCCTCCTTGCGTACTATTCACCAGTGATGTTACATAAGGTGAGTATTAACAACATCGATAGCGTAGAGCTCCTTGGTCTGTGTTGTCTATAGCCAGAATTTCCAAACGTCCGCCGTCCAAAGTCGAAGCACCATCGGCAGATAGCCTTTGGGCCTTGTTCACCGCAGCGCACGGGAGCGCGTTGTCCGTAGCCCATGCCTAAGGGAAGTCAACCGGCGGTGTCAGCAGTCGGACGCTTGCCAATGACAGAAGGACGTTACGGGTGGCCCTGGCGCCAACCGGGCTGACAGGAAAACCATCACGGGCAGCAGCTCGTCGGAGGCCCGCCCCGAGGGGCATTTCACAGATGGGAACCGTCAAACTCAGCCCCCAACAGCAGTCCTCGGCGCGCCGGAATTCGCGCCTCACCGCAGTGCTGGCCTTGCGCTCACAGCCCGGCAGCGCCACCTAGGCAGGGGCGGCCGGCCCTCGCCCAGGATCATGAACCGGCACAGTAAAGGAGTAGACCCGTGAAGAAGAAGAAGAAGAAGAAGGCATCGCCACGCCCGGCCGAGGTGTCCTTCCCGGCCCAAAACTGGACCAGCCTTGTGCCGGGACAGTCAGTCCGCGTCCGGGACTACGATGGTCAGGACTTCGTCGGCATCATCGACGTGAAGGCCGGCAATTCACATGCTGTGTGGTTCATCCGAGATGACACACGGACCCGGCATGTGATCGGAAATACCGAAGGCGTCGAGCTACTGCCGATCGATCAAACTGCACACACCCATCCACCAGCTGAGGTCGAAGACCTAATACGAAAGTAGTGGCTGTCAAGCTGCCGTGGTCGGGGTGACGTTGAAGTTGACGTTGAAGCCGAGGCTGTTGGGTCTTTTGCTGCGTTGTTTTGGCTTTGATCGGTTCAACCGGGTGAAGCGGTCGGTGCCGGGTCCGCCGTCGGCGAGTAGGTGCAGGATGGATTGTCGATAGCGACGATGGCTTTCATCGGGCAGCGATGCGCTGGTTCCTGGCGGCCAGGTACTTCCCATGGAGCACCTGACTAGGCTGGCTCCACCACTGACAAGATTCATAAACCGTTGCAACGACCCCTGACATCCGCCGCCCACGAAATGGCTCACCTTCGACCGGCGCGGACACCCCGGAAGAAGAGCCCGGATCCCACACACCTGGACTCTGTCGACGGATCGGACGCCGGCCATAGTAAACCCCAAAAACGTTCCCTGGTCGACGGAGGAAGGCCGCGATCGCACACACCTGCACTCTGTCGACGGATCCGACGCCACAGCCGCAGATTCAGCAAAAACGTTCCCGCTGAACCCGGAACGTCCAACGACACCGACGATAAAAGCCGCAAAGTCATGTCGCCTGAAACGGAGAACTTCATGAAGTGGTGAAGGCAGAACCATGAGGAAGGGACCAAAATGCGGGTCGAAAAGCCGCCCGTGCACAAAGGTGTGCACGAGGTGCACACCCCCTTTGGCCGGACAAACATGCGATGCGCGCACTCTGCCTGGCTCGCAGAGAGCAGCTATCCGAGGAAGACCCTCGAAGAACATTCGGCTTGGTCATGTCGTCACCACAACTCTTGGCCAAGAATGAGTGACGGCCGCATCTAAAGGGCTGGCAGCTCTGCTCAAATGTAACGTATTGGTCGAGTTATGACCTGACGTAACGACGGCTGAACTTCCCCCGTCGCCCATAGTTATCTTGACGGCACAGTCAACAGCCTGGGCAGTTGACCCTGCGGTCTCGTACTCGATTTCAAACTCCGTGATGAGTTTTTCGAGTCGATTCCGAACTTGGTGCGGCATATCTCATGGCCATCGGCGGGCAGTCCTATTGGCCGTCAGCGGGCATTTTCGTGGCCGCCTATAGTCAGTTTTTCATGGCTGCTAACAACAATCCGCCGATGGGGTCGGTTTCTGGCTCCCATCCGAGATCGGCGCGGATTCGGGCTCGGGCAGGTCAGAGTGCCGGCCTTGCTGCCGGAATCTTCCACGTTTGGTCCTGTTCGGGGGCCCTGTTGTCGGCCCGGCTAGGCGCGTTGCCAGCCTGCAGCGGGTGGCGCGTGGACGGGGCCGAAAGCTGCTCCCATGAGGCCTGCCAAGGGGCCATCCAAACCTGTCGGCGTCAGTGCGCCAGTCAGGATGGAGCATTCGTTCGGTAGCTGCTCTCCAGAACGTCGGTGATGAACATATGCCCGGGAGCGTGGCTAATGGCAAACTCTGGCTTGGAAGCCATGACCGCGCTCTGCGGCGTTACGCCGCAGGCCCAGAAGACCGGAACCTCGCCCGGGCGTATCTCCACAGCATCACCGAAGTCCGGGCGGTTGATGTCCACAATGCCGATCTTATCCGGAGAACCGACATGGATGGGCGCGCCGTGTACTTGCGGCACCTCACCCGTGACACGGGCGGCCGTCGCAACCAATTCCGGCAGCATCGGGCGCATTGAAACTACCATTGGGCCGTGTATCCGCCCGGCCGGGGTACAGTCGATGGTGGTGCGGTACATCGGAACGTTCCGACCCATCTCGACATGACGCAGTGGGATGCCTTCCTTGACCAACGCAGCCTCGAAGGTGAAGCTGCAACCGATGAGGATCCCGACCAGGTCATCGCGCCAGACTGAAGTAACGTCATCCGTCTCCCCAGTCAGCTCGCCGTTCTGCCAGACCCGGTAGGCGGGAATGTCGGTGCGGATGTCGGAACCAGCAGCCAGTGCGCTAGTAACTTCACCCGGCTGGATGACGTCAATAACCGGACAGGCCTGGGCATTGAGTGCACAGAACTCCAATACTTCTTCGGCGTAGTCAGCGGGGACCGCGATTAAGTTGGCTTGAGTGAAACCGTCGCTCCATCCGGCCGTGGGGGTGACTAGCCCCCTGCGAAATATTCCACGGGCTTTTGAGGGCGCCATGCGCGCGGGGAAGTTGGTCATGCTGCGAGTACCTTCGTTCCGTAGAGAGTTATTGTGCCATCTTCTGTGGTTAGCAGTCCTGTATGGTCCACCTTCGATACCTGGAACGGCAGGTACTCACCCCAGGAGTCTCGAATAAAACTTTCGTACCCGCGCGACGTGCCTGAGGGCCATCCGTAGCACCACCAAAGGGTGCCCTCAGCAGGGACGATGATCTCACTGGATATTGTTCCGCTTTCCTTGCCGTGAGCATCGACGGTCCGCGCCTCCTGGCTGTTGGCGTCTTCCTGGTCATCATTTTGGGCAAGGGCCGAATGCAGGGCCTGACGGACATCCTGTACTTCGAGGAGCGGCGTGGACTCCACGACGGCGGCCTGGCCGAGGCGTTCTTTGGAAAAGCTCTCTCCTACCCAAACGTCATCGTCGGGCTCTTGTCCCGCGAACCAGGAATTGGTGCAGGCGATGTTTTGCCCGGGTTCAATTGTTCTCCGGGTCGAGCGTTGACCATTAATGGTGACCACAACAACCCCCTTGCCATCGGCTATCAGATAGTTCCCGTCGTTTAGTGTGGAAGCCCGCTGTTGCAGCAATGAAACGAATTCCTCCGCCGAAGCCGCCTGGCCCAGTGCATCTCGGGTTCCCCGCCGGTCTACTAGCTTCCTGTATCCATTGGATTCCGACTTTGATGCGGGCACGTAGGAATAAGTGAAAGCGACTCCATGTGCATTCAGGCCCCTGGTCATCACCGAGTTCCAAGGGACCGCCTCTGCGGCCCTGTAGGTGGTCACTTCCGTTCCGACGAATGGATAGGCCCCTTCGGTTGATGCCAAGACCCGGCTGCCAACGAGATATGGATTGTCGCTGTTGCTGCCTAGTACCGGTCCGGCCGTGGATTGTGCGGCAAGGAGGGTGCACATTCGAGTTACCTGCTTTCAGCCCACGCGGCCCGGCAGGGCCGGGACGGTGACGGTCGGAAGTACCCCGATTCGGCTGGGGTCGGGCATCGCATCGAGAAGGGCCTGCGAATAGGGATTTCGCGGATTGCGGTAGAACTCTTCGGCGGGAGTTGCTTCCATTAGCCGTCCCTTGTACATCGTTATTACCGTGTCGGTCATGTCCCTCACCAGCGCGAGGTCGTGGGACACCATGATCAGCGTGAGGTTGTTTTCGTCCACGAGTTCCTGGAACAGAGACATGATGCGTTGCTGGTTGGTGACGTCCAGGGCGCTGACCGGCTCATCCGCGACAAGGATCTCCGGATTCGGCGCCAGCGCCCGCGCGATGGCGACGCGCTGGCGCTGGCCTCCGGAAAGATGGGTGGTGCGCAGTCCGAGAATGGTCCGGGGGAGGTGCACTCGATCGCACAGCTCGAGGACCGCAGACGGCGAAGCCTTCCGGTCTGCGACGCCCAGTGCCTCGAGGAGGAGCTCTTCGGCCGTGTAGCGGGGGTCCAGGCTTCGGCTGGCATCCTGAAATACCAGCTGGACTTTACGCCGGAACTCCCGTTCTGACGCCGGATTAAGCCTCGTCATGTCTTGACCTGCTACGGTGACGCGGCCAGCTGTCGGTTTTTCGAGGCCTACCAGCAGACGCGTCAACGTTGACTTGCCTGATCCGGATTCGCCGACGATAGCGGTGGTGCTGCCGCGCGGGATCTCAAAACTGACGTCACTTAGGGCGTGAACAACTGCTCCTCGACCGAAAATACCCCGAGTGCCGTACCGCTGGCTGGCGCCTTGAACGGAAATGGCAGCGGGTTCATTCGTCCGGGCTGCATTGAGGGGAGCGCGCAGAACGTGCGGCGACGAGAGGCGTGGCGAGGCATTGAGCAGCTCGATCGAGTAGGGGTGCTGCGGGTTCTCCAGGACCGGTGCAACGTCGCCCGATTCGACGATGAGCCCATGCTCCATGACGCTGACCTCGTCACAGAGTCCCGCCACGACGCCGAGGTTGTGCGTAACGAAGACAATACCGAGACCATCGTCGGCCAGCTGGCGCAGGAGACGGAGTACTCCTGCCTGAACTGTAGGATCCAGGGCGGTTGTAGGCTCGTCAGCGATCAGGAGACTGGGACGGTTGGCAAGTGCGAGGGCGATCATTGCCCGTTGGCGCATGCCACCGGACAACTGGTGCGGAAACCGGTTTGCCACCTTCTCTGGCTCAGGCAGTCGCGCCTGACCGAGCACCTCGAGCACCCTTGCCCGTGCGGATTCCTTGCCAACGCCATGATCCTGCAAGGAGTGGAAGATCTGCTTGCCTACGGTGAGCATCGGGTGGAAGCCGCTCAGCGGATCCTGCAGCACCATGGATACGACGGAGCCTCGGAGGCGGCGCTGTTCATTCGGGGCGAGATCCAGGATCGGTTGCCCCGCGACAAAGACCTCTCCACCCGTGCGCTCGATGCCCTGCGGCAGCATCCCGAGGCAACTCAGCCCGGTAAGCGTTTTGCCGCTGCCAGACTCACCGACAAGTCCCAGCACTCGACCGGGAGCGACCGAAAGTGAAACTCCCTTGACCAGGTCCCGGGCTCCCCGGGAGGCAGTTAGTCGGAGATCCTCGATTCTCAACACGTGCCTGCCCAGGTCCTCCCCCATTGGAGTGTGGAACTTGGTCATGATGTCCTCTCGGTTTGTCCGGTGGAAAGGGTGATTTCTTCGTTGGCAGCCGAACGTAGCCCAGCACCGGCGAGCCATTCCCTGACGGCCTCGCCGGTCAAGGCAAAGGAGACCACTGACAGGCACAGCACCAGACCCGGCATGAGGCTAATCCACCACTGGCCTGTGGCGACATAGTTGGCTCCCATGGAGATCACGTAGCCCCATTCGGGTGTGGGGGGACGGACACCGGCCCCTAGGAAGCTCAGTGCGGCGGTGAGGAGTACGGAGACACCCAGGCTGACCGAGATATTCGCCACTGCGCTGTCAACGGAATTGGGGAGGGCATGCCGCGTAAGTGTACGGATCGTTCCGAGGCCCAATATACGGCAGGATGCCACGAGACCTCCCTGCACTACTGAATGCAGGGATGAGCGGATCAGCCGGGCGAAAATCGGGGTGGTCACAAAGATAACTGCAGTAATCACGGCACCGGTTCCTCGACCAAAAATCGCCGTTAGTGCCAACGCAAAGACGGTTACTGGAATCGACTGGAAAACATCGAGGGCAGCATCGACGATCCGGGCGAGTACCCTCCAGATCCGGCCGCCAGCGGCGGAAAAACCACTGATGGAACCGAGCAGGAGTCCGAGGACGAACGAAGCGCCGACGCCAAGCAGGGCGATCGAGAGGTCCGTACGGAAGGCCGCGATGACGACTGAGAAGATGTCGAGACCAGATGCGTCGGTTCCGAAGGGGTGCGTGAAGCTGGGTTCCTGGAGGACATCCACCGTGGGCTTTTCCGGGTCGTAGGGAGCGATCCAGGGACCGATGACGGCAAGGACGACGGAGATGAAGGTGCCAACCACGCCTACCTTCCCCGCAAGTGTGGTGGGTATCAGGGTTTTCATGCTTTCCTCAATTGCGGATCGATTGCGGCGTGTAGAAGGTCGTTGGCGAGGTAGACCATGGCTGTAAACAGTCCGGCAATGAGAACGAAGCCCTGCACGCCCACGTAGTCGGAGCGGGTCACAGCTGCCACTGCATACTGTCCTACACCGCCCCAGGAGAAGACGGTTTCGACGAGGACGGCTCCGCCGACGAGAAAGACGGTGGTGGAGGCGAGCGTCGTGACCATAGTTGGCGACGTGAAACGCAGAATGTACCGAACACGTCGCCACGGAGAGATACCCCACGAGTCAGCGAAGCGGGCGAAATCCGAGCCGTTGACTTTCTCGGTCACTGCGGACATGATCCGGATGACAGGTGCCAGGTAGACAAAGATCAACGTGATGCAGGGCAAAATGAGATGTGCTATTGCGTTTGCGACAGCTGGTGGATCGCCGGCGATGGCGGCGTCGATCAGTCCGACGTTCGTTACCGGAGGGACGGTAATTCTCGCGTCCAGCTGGCCGCTCGGCGATGCGCCGATTCCGAGCTGCACGTAGAGCAGGGAGACCAGGCTGAGGCCAACCCAAAAATCGGGAACGACGCCAGCGAGAAACCCGTATCCGCTGACGACCTTGCGGGCGAGTCCCTGTGGCCGCCAGAGCAGCCACCCGACTAGCACTAGCGCCAGCAGGATGATCATGAGTAGGGAGAAGAACATCAGGAGCAGGGTTGCGGGTGCCCTCTGCACGAGGTCCTGGACGACGGGACTGTTGGTTTGGATGGAGGTGCCCCAGTCCCCTTGGAGGACACCGGAGACGTAGTGCCAGAACTGGACCCACAGAGGCTGGTCCAGTCCCATCGACTGGCGAATTCGCTCCACCTGCTCGGCTGTTGCCTGACCCCCGGCGAGGGCATAGGCAGGATCGCCTGGTATCAGTCGCGTGAGGAAAAAAACAAGGACGAGCAAGCCAAAGAGCTGGACGGGTAGTAGGGAAAGACGTCGGAGGAGGAAACGGCCCACGACACGGCCCTACTTCACGAGCTTGAGATCGGCGAAGCGGACCCCATTATTCGGATACCACGTGACGTTGGAGACGCGCTTTGAATGCGCGACGTGCCATCCGGGGTTGGCTAGGAGCACCCAGGGCTGCTCCTGCATCCAGATTTGCTGGGCGCGGCCAGCCTTCAGGTTACGGGCTGATGGCTCGGGTTCGACCAGCATCTCTTCGATTAGCGTGTCGAACTCTGCGTTCTTCCAGGACCCGACGTTGAGGTAAGACGTGGACTTCCAGTAGACACCGAGGGCATAGGCTGGGTCAGCGACGAAGGGCCAGAATGCGGCGAGATAGGCTTGACCCCCGCGCTTGTACAGCTTGTCGAAGTAACTCGACGCCGGCAATCCTTCGAGCAGCACGTTGATCCCGATTTGCTTGAGGGCGGCCGCAACGATGGGCGCTATCAGCGGATCTTCGTAGTTGTCGTTGGAAAAGGTCAACGTCAAGTTGAATCCGGACGCGCCGGCCTCCGCCATTAGGCTCTTGGCCTTGTCGAGGTTGGTCTTGTACTCGTTATACTTTGCGGTGTGGCCCGGGTAGTCCTCCGGAAGGGGGCTGTTCAAGCCGGTTGCCGTGCCTAGGTACACGCTGCTCAGGATGTCGGCGTAAGGCAAGGCGTAGGCGATTGCCTGGCGGATCCGGGGATCCTTCAAGTTCGGGTCGAGCGCGTTGAGCGGCATCACTTGGATCTTGTTCGACTTATAGGACGTGACGGTGAGCCCCGCCTTCTTGGCTGACTGCAGCTGGCTCGGGCTGAGGTTCATGGCGATGTCCGCTTCGCCCGACTGCAGCAACGCGAGCCGGTTCGCACTGGTCGGCACAGAGCGCCATACGACCTTGTCGAAGTCAGGCCTTGTCAAGGAATGCGGGTTGGCGGAGAGCGTGACCGTTTGGCCTTCTTGGAAAGCCGAAACGGTGTAAGCGCCGAAGCCGGCGGTGTTCTTGCCGAGCCAACCCTGCGCCCACGGATCGTCGGAGGTGGCGTGCTGCTTCGCGGCAACGGAGTCAAATAGTCCTGCATAGAGCTTGGCTGCGTCGACCTTAAAGAAGATGCTATTCGGCTTATCGAGGGCGAACCTGACTGTGCGCTCGTCCAGGGCGACTACTTGGTCAGCACTTGTGATTCCCATCGAGTTGGCCATGAACAGGCCGGTTTGCTTGAGGGCGAAGTTGCGTTGAAAGGACCAGACGACGTCGGCAGACTTCAACTTGTTGCCCAAATTCGAGACGATGTCGTCCCTGAGAGTAATGGTGATGGTTCGCTGATCAGCCGAGACGTCGATTGTCTCGGCAAATCCATTCTCAAGGCCGCCCTTTATTCCACTCGCAAGGATATCGGCGATGGAGGTGCCATTGACCTGCGTCTTGCCGAATGCCACGATGTCACCGCCATAGGTGTTTCCGACTATGTTTTCACCGGCCACGTTCGCACCGGCAGCGCTGTCGGTATCAAAGTTGGCCGGGAAATCGGAGCCGACATACACAAGAGTGGAACTGGAACCGCCGCCGGCCGTAGCCCCGCGCGACGAACAGGACGCGAACAACGGAGTCGCGCCAGCCAGAACACTCAGTGCAAGGAAGCCGCGCCTCGACAAATTAGTAGCCATTAGATCCATCCTCAGGATTTTGGGAGAGGGGACATGCCCAGACGGAAGCGGAAGCAGCCGTCTTTTTGCCCCATATTTATCTGAACCCGCAACCGGGAAGCAGCTGTTGTGGTTCTGTCGTTTTCCATGCCAACAGTGACACGCACCACGTGGCTTTTTCAGTCAGCCAGCAAAAGTCTGCACCGTTTGACGCTCTTGGCGATGGAATGCGCACCGAAGCTGCACTTTATGATCCTGGCGCGTCGAGGAGTGGACGGGAGTGAGTGGGCGCCGTGACACTGAGTGGAGATGAGGTCCCCCCGGGTCCTGTGAGCCTGATGCGTCAAGTCCTCAGTCTCCATATGACAGAGCAAGCAAACCAGAATTGCCCGGAAGAAAGTCCGGATCCCACACACCTGAACTCCGGCGACGGCTCGTACGCCAGCCATAGATAGACGTTTCCGGCTGACGGGAACGCCCAACGACACCGACGGTCTGGCCGCAAAGTCATGTCGCCTGAAACAGAGAACTTCATGAAGTAGCGAAGGGAGAACATGAGGAAGGGACCAAAATGCAGGTCGAAAAGCCGTCCGCGCACAAAGGTGTGCACAATGTGCACACCCCCTTTGGCCGGACAAACACGCGATGAGCGCACTCTGCCTGGTTCCCAGCGAGCAGCTATGCCAGGAAGATCCTCGAAGAACATTCGGCTTGGTCATGTCGTCATCACAACTCTTAACCATGAATGAGTGACGCCAAGAACTGGCCAGCGGAAGAGCAAGAAAGGATGGCACATAACCCTAGATTCCAGCAGGCGGAGGGGCCACCAGCCAGGCCCTCACCGCGCCACCCATACAGCTGAACAGGCGACCGCGGCGCCAGCACAGACCGGGAACACTGTCAGAGGGACCCCTCGAGGGACAATGTCCACACATTAAAGCAAAAACCCCTCTGACGAGGGGTTATGCGTGCCCGAGGTGGGACTCGAACTGCATTCTGGCCCCTGCAAACACTGGGTTCTCCCGGAAACATGCCGAATCCGGGCCAGACCGGCCCCGGTTCGACCCGGTCCGAAGCCCAGGGTGTGCACAATGTGCACACGCTCTTTTCCCCACTTCGATGCTCGATCCAACCGGCTCGCGCGCCCGCAGAGGCGCCGGAGTCCACTAACTCGGTTGATCCAGAACCAGTCCCGCGCGTTCTCGTATCGCCCTCCCCTTACCGGCTGGTCGGCTACGACGACATCCCAGAATGGCTAACACGCAAGGCAAAGCCAGGATGTGCCGGCTGAGGCCAGAACGACGAAAGGGTTCTTATCGGCCCAGCGGACTCATGCATCCAAGCAGGAGTCCCGCCCATCCTGCCCATTTTGTCCACGCTGGTGTTTAAGGTTTCACCCCTACTGCAGCCTGTGCAACCCGATCGGACTCCCATAAGGCTGAACTACAGCCAACTGACGTCAGGCTTTCACTCAAATTGTGAATCGCAGCGGTATTTGGCGTCGTTTTGTCAGCTGTAAATGACGGTGCCCGTCAGAGAACTTCAGAGTGACCTTGTCGGTGTAACCGGCTTTCATAAGTTGCTAATCGGGCGAAGCGCTCGGTACTGCCCTTCGAAGTACAACAGGGGTTCGGGAGGATAGCCGTCGGTTGCGCCCAGCTCAACAACCTGTCCGAGGACGACGATGTGGTCGCCGGCGTCGTGCTCGGCCCAGATCCGGCAGTCGAGCCATGCGACATTTCCGGCCAGCACCGGGTTCCCCTGCTCCGTCTCTCTCCACGAGATATTCGCCCATTTATCGGTTCCTCTGCGCGCAAACTGATTGGATGCTGTTTCCTGCCCAACGGACAGAATGTTGACCGCGAATTTCCCCGTAGCGTGGATTCGCGGGTAGGTGGTTGAGGTCTTCATGACGCTGAAGGAGATAAGCGGTGGATCGACCGAGACGCTGTAGAAGGACTGGCAGGTGAACCCGATCGGTCCATGGTCGTCGCGGCCGGTGATGATTGTAATCCCGGAGGCGTAGTGGCCGACGGCGCTTCTGAAGAGGGCCTGGTCAATGCCGTGATTGGTGGTGGTCGTCGTCATTTCTCTGCTCGTTCGTCGTGCGGGGTGGCCATATTATTCGGTGGGCTTGCCGAGCCGGGGATCGAGTCCGTACTGCGTGTGGGCACCGAGATGGTCCCGGAGGGTGGAGCCTTCATAGTCGCGGTGAAAGAGACCGCGTTCCTGCAGAAGCGGAACGACTTCGTCGACGAAGGTGTCGATTCCGTCCTCGTAGACGTCGATGGATACCCAGAATCCGTCGCAGGCACCCGCTTCGAACCATTCCTGAAGGTGGTCCGCTGTTGTTGAAGCAGGACCGACCGGTGTCGGGTGGTAGTCGATGACTCCGTGCGCCAGCACGTCGCGGATGGTCCACCCCTCGTTGGCGACCTCCAGGGCCCTGGCGGAGCGGGGATCGAACGGGCTGGCGTGGGCTGCGGCCAGTTGGTCGGGCGTCAGTGGTTCGTCGAGTTGGCTGGGGTCCAGGGTCAGTCCTAGCATGGATCCGAGGTACGGTACCCGTGCCGGGAAGACCCTTTCGCCCAGTGCGACGCGGCGGTCGAGCGCGGCTCGTTTGGTGGTGGCGATGGCCGGCATTACTCCGGCGAAGAATTTCACCTCATCGGGATTGCGTCCTGCCCGACGTGCCGCTTCGCGGATCGCCTCGCGCTGATTGCGTGCGTCCTCGATGGTAAACACCGCGCCGATGACTGCGCTGGCGTAGCGGCCGGCCAGTTCCAGCCCGTTTCCACCACCTCCGGCGGAGAATATGACCGGTTGGCCCTGCTCCGAGGGTGGGATGGGCAACGGTCCGCGGGAGGCGACGTGCTCGCCTTGCATGTTGATTGGTTGAATCTTCGCCGGGTCGACGAACCGTCCGGTCGTCGTGTCCTTGATCCAGGCGTCCTGCTGCCAGCTGCCCCATAACGCCTGGGTGATCTGGATGGTCTCGTGGGCGCGCTGGTAGCGCTGCGGTCGTGGGGCGATCTGCTGTCCGAAGTTGGCGGCAGATGTGGGGTCGCTGGTAGTCACCGCGTTCCAGCCGGCACGACCGTGGCTCATCACGTCCAGGGCCTTGAACTGGCGGGCGAGGTTGTAGGGCTCGTTGAAGGTCGTGGAGCCGGTAGCTACGAGGCCGATGCGCTCGGTCTGACGCGCGATGGCGGCTAATGTCATCATGGGTTCGAGGGTGAGCATGGGCGACTCGCGGTCCACGTCTCCCTGCAGGGCCAGGAAGTCAGGGAGGAACAAGAACGCGAACTTCCCGCGTTCAGCGGCTTGGGCGTAGCGCACCTGGGCGTCGAAGTCGGTGTAGTTGGAGGGGTCGACGCCGGGAGCACGCCAGGCGGATCCCTGCGATCCGTACCCGTTTCCGAGGTGCATGCCAAGGATCATTTGTGAGTTGGTCAATGTGTCTCTAGTCCGGCCTTCTATTGGCCTTAGGGATTGTCTTCCCACGCATTGGCTGTCGCACGTTCAGCGCGAGGGACGAAGGGGTAGCGGAAAGTGGTGGATGGTTCGTGGCGGGAAGGCGTGCGCCGTCCGGCGGTGACGACAATGGGGGCAGGTAGCAGCAGAACCATGGTGCGCGCCTGGGCAGTGCGGCCGTGCCGAGACCGGAGGGTGAGTCCGGAGAGGATGCCGCCGCCTGCGACGGCGGTGCGTGGTCGACTGCTGCGGGCCTGCGATGCTTTTAGGTATGTGGACTCGTCCCGGCCAAGCAGGCTCCGGGGCGACTACAGAGTGTTCAGCCGGTGGTAGTTGTCAGTGGTGCGCGGCGCGGTTGATCGCCACGGTATCCTCCAGTGACGGTGCTTCCGTGAGTGAGACGAAGTGCTCCATCAGTCGATCACGGGTGATAGGCGCTTTGTCCTTCTCTGCCGCGGCAAGAGCCTGGCCGAGTTCCCCAAGGTTAAGTTCGGTGCAGTAGGCAGGGGTGCCGGGTTGCTGGCGCCACGACTCGGCGAGGACGCCAGCATCGAACGGATCGAAGCCCGTATCGTCGACTAGCTGCATGACTATCCGGCGGGCCACGTCCGAATCGGCGGAGACTGGGATCGCGATGCGATCCGGTGCCCCAGCGGGGCGCCCCTTCATCTGCTGCGTTGCGGCAAGCGCTGCGTTCCACGCCTTCACGATTGGCCGGCCGAGCTGCTCCGCAGCCCAGACGCTCTCGACCTGACCGTTGTCGACTGACTCGACGGCGCCGTTCATAAAGGGGTAGTAGTTCGAGGTGTCGACGATCACTGTGTCATCCGCGGCCTTCGCGAGGTGGTCGGCGAGTTCGGGCTGCTTCGAGAAGGGGATCGACAAAATAATCACGTCCCTGTCCGCGATTGCGGCTTCCGGGTCCACTGTCTGGGCACCTGCAGCGAGTACCTCGGTGGCGACGACCTCGGGGCCGCGGGCGTCCACGACAAGAACGTCATGTGCGGCTTCGCTGAGCCGGCGTGCGAGGTTGCCACCGATGGCTCCGGCGCCGATTACGGAAATTTTCATGGGTGTGTCTCCTGTAGTACTG
Source organism: Arthrobacter sp. P4_H3 (assembly GCF_056400885.1). Classification (NCBI taxonomy): domain Bacteria; kingdom Bacillati; phylum Actinomycetota; class Actinomycetes; order Micrococcales; family Micrococcaceae; genus Arthrobacter; species Arthrobacter sp. P4_H3. The sequence continues at coordinate 5,041 of NZ_JBFUKK010000014.1, read as the reverse complement.
ACTTACTCGCCTGACGTAGGCGAACAGCTGGTCACGCGATCGGGCATAATGTACGTGTTACTGCGTACATCAACCGTAGCCTATGTACGCAGTCATGTGTACATAGGCTACGGTACAACGATCGAAATTAGGGAGGAGGATCATGGCCAGTCGTTTGGCGAACCCACTGACCATTCCCGCGGAGGAAGATATCGATCTGTTCGAGGTCATGTCGGCGTTGACTGACCCTGTCCGACGGGCGATCGTGTACTCCATCGCCCGGGATCCTGGCAGAGCATGTAGCGGTTCTGACTACGGCGTTTCGAAGTCGGCGCTGACGCGCCATTGGCGCATTCTTCGGGAGACGGGCATCATCAAGCAGGAAGTGGAGGGTACCCGGCACCGAAACTGGCTCCGCCGTGACGAGCTCGACCGCCGATTCCCAGGTCTGGTGGCGCTCGTGCTCCAAGAGCACAAGCAGTAAACCTGAGCCACCGCGAGAGATCTTAGGCAGACCTGTCGCGGGTTGCAATGTCTATAAACGACCGTTGATGAGACAGTACGGCGACGTGGATTGGTCGCTCTTTGGCGGGCTTCTATGAGCTCTTTATGTCACGGGCTAAATAGCCGGTGCGGGACAAGCGCCGGCGGCCGGTTCCTGACGATCGGAGGGAAATCGGCGGATACTAGGCGGTTTCCTCCAGGGGCACTGACAGGACGTTCTCGCGTTCCTCCAGAGCTCCGGTGACCGAGGCTGTGAGACTGTTGGCGATGTGGGTCCGGGCGAGTTCGGCGGCGCCGGCGCCGTCCCTGGAAACGACGAGCTCAAGTATCTGGTGATGCTGGTTCAGGTCGATGGTCCGGGGCTCATCGCCCGAAGGAAGTTCCAGGCCAAGGCGGCGGTAGCGGTCCGACTTGTCCCACAGGTCATCCAGGAGCTTGATCATGACGTCGTTGTGCGAGGCAGCGTAGACGGCCCTGTGGAATTCCCGGTGCACCGTGATCGCGTCCTCGCCCCAGACCCGGGTGACAGGCAGGAGCTTCTCGGCTGCTGAGCGCATGGCTGCTATATCAGCGCCAGTCCGGCGGGAGGCTGCCAGCTCAGTCGCCGACGGCTCCAGAGAGAGACGGACCTCCAGCAGCTCACGAGCCTCCGAAGCACTCACGTCAGCCACGCGGGAGTCCCGGTGGGTGTCCATGATGATCAGGCCCTCGCTTGAGAGCCGGCGGATCGCTTCACGCAGAGGGGTGATGCTCATCTGCATGTTCTCGGCCAGTTCGTACTGGGAGACGCGCGAGCCCGGGGCCAGGCCAGCCGAGAGAATCAGCTGGCGGAGTTCGCTGTACGCCAGACTGCCCTTACTGGAAAAGACGTTCGTGGTGCTCATCCAACGCTCCGAATCTCTTACCGAGGTGTGCCCGGCTGCTCACAGTTTACCGTCCTGAAAGTATCTTATAAGAAATTCTCCGAAAGACTTGTGCCCCTCTTCACTCCTGAGCTAGCCTTTGATCCAAGATCTTATAAGATATTCGCCAGAGGGTCTCATGCCCTCAGCACCCTAGGACCAGCTTTGATCCCAGTCTTATAAGAAATAAGATACTCACTCAGGAGAGATTCAAAGATGAAAATCGTTTCCGCCCACGTCGGCACCATCCCCATCAGTTCCTCGATCAGGAACGCCTTCATTGACTTCACGAAGATGGACTGCACGATCATCGCGCTGGTCTCCGATGTGTTCGTCGACGGCAAGCCCCTGGTTGGCTATGGTTTCAACTCCAACGGGCGCTACAACGCCACGGGCATCCTGAAGGACCGCATCCTTCCCCGCATCATGGATGCCCCGTCCGAAGACCTTCTGGATGAGGACGGCCAGCTTTCGCCGGAGAAGGCGTGGGACCTGATGATGTCCAACGAGAAGCCCGGCGGCCATGGTGAGCGCTCGGTCGCCGTCGGCGTGGCCGACATGGCCCTGCACGATCTCGCCGCGAAGATCGCCGGCGTCCCGCTGTACCGGTGGATCTCGGATCACTACGGTGACGGCAACCCGGACAAGGACGTCTTCGTCTACGCCGCCGGCGGTTACTACGCACCAGGCAAGTCCTTGGAGGACCTGCAGAACGAAATGCGCGGCTTCCTGGCCAAGGGCTACAACGTGGTCAAGATGAAGATCGGCGGCGCCGACCTCGCCGAAGACCTTCGCCGCATCGAAGCCGTGATCGAGGTCCTCGACGGCGACGCTTCCCGCCTCATGGTGGACGTCAACGGCAAATTCGACCTCGAGACCGCGCTGGAATACGGCAAAGCCATCGACCAGTACGGGCTGTTCTGGTACGAGGAAGTCGGCGACCCGCTGGACTACGCCCTGAACGCGACCCTCTCCGAGCACTACAAAAACCCGATCGCCACCGGAGAGAACCTATTTTCCCTCCAGGACGCACGGAACCTGGTCCGCTACGGCGGGATGCGCCCGGACCGTGACTTCATCCAGGTCGACCCGGCCCTGAGCTACGGCCTGACCGAATACCGCCGGATCCAGGACATGCTCGCCCAGCACGGCTGGTCCTCACGCCGCTGCATCCCCCACGGCGGACACCAGTTCTCCCTGCACATCGCAGCAGCCCTCAAGCTCGGCGGAAACGAATCCTACCCGGGCGAGTTCCAGCCCACCGGCGGCTTCACCGACGACGCCGTCATCGTCAACAGCCGCGTGGCCCCGGGCGATCTGCCCGGCATCGGGCTCGAAGGCAAGGCCGAGTTCTACAAGGTCCTGCGCGCACTGCACAACTAACCACACCGGTAGTGCCCCGGTCCCGGGCAGCACCACTGCCCGGGACCGCACCTCCCCAACTTTCTCTGTCTGCCGTGCAAAGGAGCACCCAAGATGTTGTCCCACACCATGCAGAACCCGCATCATTCCGCCCACCCGCCCAAGCAGCGATCCCGGTTCGGCCGGCTGATGCGCGAACTCTGGTTCCAAGTCGTCCTGGGTGCAGTCCTGGGCATCGCCGTCGGCTTCCTCCTCCCCGAAGTCGGCAAGCAGCTCACGCCGCTCAGCGACTGGTTCATCGCCCTGGTGAAGATGATCGTCATTCCGGTGGTGTTCTGCGTTGTTTCCCTTGGCATCGCATCCATGGACAGCCTGCGCAAAGCCGGCCGCATCGGTGTGAAGGCCCTGGGCTACTTCCTGGCCCTGTCGCTGCTGTCGATGCTCATCGGCCTGGTTGTCGCCAACGTATTCCGCCCCGGCGAAGGCATGAACATCGATCCGTCACAGCTGGACTCCAGCAAGGTTCCCGCGGCCGCCAACAAGGGCTTCGACGGCCTCGAGTTCGTCAGCAACATCATCCCCGAATCACTGTTCGGCGCACTGACAGGCCACACCGTCATCGCCGCGCTGATGGTCTCCATCGTTTTCGGCGCTGCCATGAATGTCTCCGGTGAAGCCGGTGCCTTCCTGACCAAGGGCATCCAGGCCCTCTCCACGGTGATCTTCAAGATCGTCAACTGGGTCATGCGCCTCGCCCCCATCGGCACCTTCGGTGCACTGGCCGCCGTGGTGGCCAACTACGGCACCCAAAGCCTGCAGCAACTCGGTTACCTCGTCCTGCTGTTCACCGCGACCTGCATCCTCTACGTCCTCGTGGTCCTGGGCATTATCGCCCGTACCTGCGGACTGAACATCTTCACGGTCATGCGGTACTTCAAGGCCGAACTGCTGATCGCCCTGAGCACGTGCTCCAGCGAAGCGGTCCTTCCGCAGCTGATCAAGAAGCTCGAAGCCATGGGCGTCGGCAAGTCCACCGTCGGCATCGTGATCCCGTCCGGGTTCTCTTTCAACCTCGACGGATCCGCCGTCTACCTGACCATGGCTTCGGTGTTCCTGGCCCAGGCCGTCGGCATGGACCTGTCCTGGGAACAGCAGCTGGTCATGGTGGGCGTCATGATGCTCACCAGCAAGGGCACCGCGGGAATCGCCGGCGGCGCGTTCATTGTCCTGGCCAGCACACTCAGCTCCGTCGGGGGAATCCCGCTGGCCGCCCTCGCCCTCATCGTCGGCGTCGACCGGCTCCTGAACGAAGGCCGGGTGTTCATCAACGTCCTGGGCAACGTGATGGCAGCCGTCGTCGTCGGCAAATGGGAAAAGGACTACGACCCGGAACAGGCCCGCGAAGCCCTGCACGCCCATGGCCGGAAGAAGAACGAAATCGAAGCAAACACACCGGCCGCCCAGGAAGCGGAAAAGGTTGACGTCCACTAAAACCGCACCAGTCAGGGCCGCCGCAGCCCGCGGCGGCCCTGCCCGCGCGAACCGTAAACCGACAGCTGCTGACGGCACCGCATCCGTACCGAACACCAAGAGGAAACTACCCACATGGCCGCCCGCATCCTGATCACCACTGACTACCTCCACCCGGGAGATGCCGTTGACCAGCTCCTGCGCGACCACGGGCTGGCACCGGTCTACTCACCATCACGGGGGCTGCGGACCCTGGAGGAACGCCGTTCATTGTTCGACGGCGTCTCAGGGGCGATCCTCGCCAGCGAACCGGTCACCGCCGACATGCTCACCGGGTCCGCCTCCCTGCAAATCATCGCCCGCAGCGGCGTGGGGTACGACTCCATCGACATCCAGGCCGCGGCCGCACAAGGAATCAGGGTCTGCAACGCCCCCGGAACAAACCACCACTCCGTTGCTGAACTCACCATCGGGCTGATCATCATGGCCGCACGCCGCCTCGGCGAGGTCACCACCGCCGTCCGCCAAGGCCACTGGCCCCGGGACGCCGGCCACGAACTACGCGGTGCCACCCTGGGCATCATCGGCTACGGCCCCAGCGGACGCGCCACCGCAAACCTGGGAGCCGCCCTTGGCATGACCGTCCTGGTCAGCACCACCCACCCCGACTCCGATAACAACGCGGTCCGGTTCGCCGATCTCGACACCGTCATCCGCGACGCCGACTACCTCTCGCTGCACACCCGCGGAGGCCACGGCGCCGGCAAACTCATTAACGCGCCCCGGCTGCAAGCGATGAAGCCCACCGCAGTCCTCATTAACAC
>NZ_JBFUKK010000013.1:0-129714 GCF_056400885.1 Arthrobacter sp. P4_H3 | reverse complement strand
CCCCGAGCAGAAGGGCAACTTCTACAAGGCCGTGGTGGACGAGCTGCACGAGAAGCTGCTCCTTCGCACCGAGGACGTGTTCTTCAACCTGCAGACGGTTCAGCCGGCCGACTGGTCCATGGGCAACGGCATCGTCACCTACGCCAACGGGGTCCCCGCTGACCGACTCGACCCCAATAGTGTTCCGGCTGATTTCAAGTGGAACTTCCCACCACTGGAAACCTAAATCGGTTCTCGTACAGTCAACGCTGCCGCCGCCATTCTGCGGCGGTAGCGACCGGGATTCGCGATGCAAGCGGGACCGTTCTTGGCCGGTTCGTGCATTCGATCCACATTTATGCGTTGCTGACGGACACGGAGGATTGACATGAAGAAAGTTCTGATCACAGGTGCCGGTACCGGCTTCGGTTATGAGGTTGCTATGCGACTAGCCGAGAAGGGGTTCGAGGTCATCGCAGGCGTGGAGATCTACGCCCAGGTCCAGACGCTCAAGCGTCAGGCGACCGAGCGCGGCGTGACGTTGCAGGTGGAGAAGCTCGACGTCACGAACGACGGAGACCGACGCAAAGCTCTGGGGTGGGATGTGGAGATCCTGGTCAACAACGCCAGCGTCGGTGAGGGCGGTTCCACCGTCGACATTCCCGCCGCGAACATCCGCAACGAGTTCGAGGTCAACGTGACCGGTCCTCTGCTGCTCACGCAGGGCATCGCGAAGCAGATGGTCAAGCGCGGCGAGGGTCGCATCGTGTGGGTCTCCTCGCGGGAGGGCCTGAACGTCAACCCGTTCACCGGCGTCTACGCGGCGTCCAAGCACGCCGTCGAAGCCATCGCCGAGACGATGGCCGACGAGCTGCAGGAGTTCGGCATCCAGGTCGCGACCATCAACCCCGGCCCCTTCCTGACGGGCTTCAACGACCGCATGTTCCAGACATGGCAAAGCTGGGAGGACGAGCCGTCGGAGAGGCTGTTCGACTACTCAAAGCTCTCCTTCCCCCGCGCCCAGTTCGATCCCGAGCCGGTCTACGCAACAATGACGGCTGTCGCGGCCGGGGAGGTCGACTCCTTCCGGAACCTCGAACCGAAATCGATGATCGAGGAGACCAAGAGCCTGCAGCAGGCGCCCTGGGATCGGAAGGTCGCCGACGGCCTCGGCACGCGATTCAAGGCCGTGCAGAACTCCTACGACATGGAGCCCGAGACCCCAGTCTTGGAGTGACCGCACGGCAGAAGGCCCTGACACGATGATTTCGTGTCAGGGCCTTCTGCCGTCAGGGCCTTCTGCCGTGCTAACGAGAACGAGGGTCGAGCCGTGTCGGCGTCAGGCGATGTGAAGGCGCTGAAGAGTCATTGCCATTACGCGGTCGAGGGACTCGGGGCCGCGATTGATCTTGGCCAGGACGCTGGCGCCGATCCATCCGGTGTAGAGATCGAGTGCCAGATCGCGCGGGCCTGCATCGATGGACACGGAGCCGTCTTCGAGGCCTTCCCGGATCATGCGCTCGATACGAGCGACGATCCCTTTCGTCCCCTCGATCAGAGCCAGCCGCATCGACTCGGACAGATCGCTGGCCTCCGCGCCAAGCTTCACCACCAGGCACTTGCCCTGACACTGATCGAAGCTTTGCATGTCGTAGAAGCTCTGCCAGTACTTCGTCAAACGCTCCGAGGCTGTCGTCGGCTCGGCGTGAATCCGATCCATCATGGGGAGGTAGCCGGCGAAGTAGTTTTCGATCAGCGCCTCACCGAAGGCATCTTTCGACGCGAACCAGTGATAGAAGGAGCCTTTCGGGACACCGGCCTCGGCCAGTACCTCGTTCAGTCCGACGGCGGCATAGCCCTTGTGGGCCATGATCCGTTCGGCGGTGTCGAGAATGCTTTGACGGGTGTCCATCACCTTGGTTTGCATAGCACTATTATACGCGCGAATAGACCAGTCGTCTCTTCGATGGGAACCGGTGTCAACCCTGAGCCAGCCGATAGCATGACGGCCTGGCTCACGCCGCATCGCAGCGCCGCCGGAGCACGCCTTCGACACTGCCGCTCGAACACACTTCAGTTCAGCCTTGAGGACTGCAGCCCTTCGCTCAGCGCCGGGGCAAGCGCCAGGCTAGAAAACTTCGTTTCGGACTCGGTTAAGAAGTTTCAAGTGGAACTGAAGTCGGTTTTGCGCATGCACGGCAAACTGCCGACTGCCGACTGCCGACTGCCTAGGCAAATATGGAACGCGATTTCGGCGAATCATTCAATCGGCGCGCCCCATCCGATAGTGGAAATTACGTAAAATTGAGTCGCGCGGCGACTGATACCTGTCTCCATCTCGAGGCCGGCATAGGAAATCTTGTCTTCCCTCAAACCTCCGCCACAGGAGCCGCGAACTGCGCCTCGTACAGCCGCGCGTACGCCCCGCCCGCCTCCAACAGGGAAGCGTGCGTCCCCTGCTCCACGATCTGGCCGGCCTCCATCACCAGGATGAGGTCGGCGTCGCGGATGGTGGACAGGCGGTGCGCAATGACAAAAGAAGTACGGTCGCTCCTCAGCGCACTCATCGCCTTCTGCACCAGCACCTCGGTCCGCGTATCCACTGAAGAAGTCGCCTCATCCAGGATCAGCACCGACGGCCGGGCCAGGAACGCCCGCGCAATCGTCAACAGCTGCTTCTCGCCCGCGGACACGTTGGAACCCTCGTCCTCCAGCACCGTGTCGTACCCCTCCGGCAGCGAGTGCACGAACCGGTCCACATACGTCGCCCGCGCCGCCTCCAATATCTCGTCCTCTGAAGCAGATGGCCGGCCGTACGCAATGTTGTCCCGGATGCTCCCGCCGAACAGCCACGTATCCTGCAGGACCATGCCCAGCCGCGAGCGCAGCTCGTACCGCGTCATCGCGGTGACGTCCACGCCGTCGAGCGTTATCCGCCCCGCATCAATCTCGTAGAACCGCATCATCAGGTTCACCAGCGTCGTCTTCCCGGCCCCGGTCGGCCCAACGATCGCCACCGTCTGCCCCGGCTCGGCCACGAGACTGAGGTCCGAGATCAGCGGTTTGTCCGGCGAGTAGGAGAACGAGACGTTCTCGAACACCAGCCGCCCCCGCCCGCCGTCCGGCGAAGCACCAGGCGACGGATCCGGCGACTGCTCGTCCGTGTCCAGCAGCTCGAACACCCGCTCCGCGGACGCCACCCCGGACTGCAGCAGGTTGGCCATGGACCCCAGCTGCGCCAACGGCATGGTGAACTGCCGCGAGTACTGGATGAACGCCTGCACGTCCCCCAACTGCATGGCCCCGGTCGCCACCTGCAGACCACCCACCACGGCAATCCCCACGTACACCAGGTTCCCGATAAACGTCATGGCCGGCATGATCAGCCCGGAAATGAACTGCGCGCCGAAGCTCGCGTCATACAGCTCCACGTTCTTCTGCCGGAACCGCTCCTCCACCTCGCGCTGCCGGCCGAACACCTTCACCAGCGCATGACCGGTGTACGTCTCCTCGATCTGCCCGTTCAGCTCGCCCGTGTGCTTCCACTGCGCCACGAACAGCTTCTGCGAGCGCTTGGCGATCAGCGCCGTAATCCCCAGCGTCAAAGGAATGGTCACCAGCGCGATCAGCGCCAGCGTGGGCGAGAGGATCACCATCATCACCAGCACGCCCACCACGGTGAGCACCGACGACACCGCCTGGCTGATGGACTGCTGCAGGCTCTGCGAGATGTTGTCCACGTCGTTCGTCACTCGGCTCAGCAGCTCACCGCGCTGGATGGAATCGAAGTACCGCAGCGGCAGCCGGTTGATCTTCGCCTCGATGTCCTCGCGCAGCCCGAACACCGTCCGCTGCACCACCCCGTTCAGCACATACGCCTGCACCCACATAAACGCCGACGCCAGCACGTACAGCACCAGCGCCCAAAGCAGCACGCTGGACAGCGCCGCGAAGTCGATCCCCGCGCCGGGCGTCAGCGCCATGGGCGTCAGCATGTCCGCCTTCTGGTTCTCCCCTGCGGCCCGCAGCTGCGCGATCAGCTGCTCCTTACTTACTCCTGCGGGCAGCTGCTTGGACACCACGCCGGCAAAGATCAGGTTGGTGCCTTCCCCCAGCAGCCGCGGCCCGATCACCGAGAGCGCCACGCTGGCGATGCCCATGACCAGCACCAGCAGCAGCCACGCCCGCTCCGGCCGCAGCGTACCCAGCAGCCGTTTCGCCGACGGCCAGAAGTTCATCGCTTTCTCCGCCGGGACGTTCATCCCGGCGAACGGTCCGCCGTGTCCGGGTCCGCCGCGTGGTCGGGGAATGCGGACGACGTCGGCAGCCCCGGTTTTCCAGCCAGGTGCGGTTCCGCCGGGGGCAGCTGTGTTGGAAGAAGCGGCGCCCGACGCCGGCCGGTTCCGGGTGCTCATACCGTCTCCTCCGCTGCCAGCTGGGACGAGACAATCTCCCGGTATGTCTCCGATGTCTCCAGCAGCTCGGCGTGCGTTCCGCGACCCACGATCCTGCCGTCGTCGAGCACTAATATCTGGTCCGCGTCCGCGATGCTGGAGACCCGCTGGGCGATGATCACCAGCGTGGCGCCGGCGGTGCTGCGCTTGAGGGCCTGGCGGAGCCGGGCGTCGGTGCCCGTGTCCAGCGAGGAGAACGAGTCGTCAAAGATGTACAGCTCGGGACGTTTCACGAGTGCCCGGGCGATGGCGAGGCGCTGCCGCTGGCCGCCGGAGACGTTGGTGCCGCCCTGGGAGATGGGCGCGTCCAGTCCGCCCTCCATGTCCTCCACGAAGTCCCGGGCCTGGGCAATCTCCAGCGCGGTCCAGAGCTCGTCTTCGGTGGCGTCCGGCTTGCCGTACTGCAGGTTGCTGCGGACGGTGCCGGTGAACAGATAGGGCCGCTGCGGCACCAGGCCGATGTGTCCCCAAAGCAGGTCCGGGTGCAGCTCGCGCACGTCCACACCGTCGATCCGGACCGAGCCGGAGGTGGCGTCAAACAGCCGCGGCATGAGGTTCACCAGGGTGGTCTTGCCCGACCCGGTGCTGCCGATGATCGCCGTCGTCTGCCCGGCCCTGGCAGTGAAGCTGAGCCCGGAGAGGACCGGCTGGTCGGCACCCGGGTAGGCGAATCCGGCGTCGACCATTTCCAGTTCGCCGCGGCGGACCGCGCTGCTGACCGGGCTGGCCGGCGGCCGGACGCTGGACTCGGTTCGCAGCACCTCGCCGATCCGGTCGGCCGAGACCGCGGCACGCGGGATCATCACGGCCATAAAGGTGGCCATCATGACGGACATCAGGATCTGCATCAGGTAGCTGAGGAAAGCGATGAGCGTGCCCACCTGCATGGAGCCGTCCTCGATCCGGAACGAGCCAAACCAGATCACGGCCACGCTGGAGACGTTCAGCACCAGCATCACCACCGGGAACGCGAGCGCCATCAGCCGGCCGGCCCGCAGTGCGGTGTCCGTGACGTCCTCGTTGGCGCGGGCGAAGCGGGCGGTTTCGATGTCCTCGCGGACGAAGGCGCGCACCACCCGGATGCCGGTGAGCTGCTCGCGGAGCACCCGGTTCACGGTGTCGATCCGCTTCTGCATCTTCCGGAACAGCGGCACCATCCGGATGATAATGAGCCCCACGCCGATCAGGAGGGCGGGCACGGCCACGGCGATCAGCCAGGACAGCTGCACGTCCTGCCGGACCGCCATGATCACGCCGCCGATGCTCAGCATGGGCGCGGCCACCATCATGGTGGCCGACATCAGCACCAGCTGCTGCACCTGCTGCACATCGTTGGTGGACCGGGTGATCAGGCTGGGAGCCCCGAACTTCGTGACTTCCTGTTCGGAGAACTCCCCGACGCGGGAGAAGATGGCGCCGCGCAGGTCCCGGCCAACACTCATCGCGGCCTTGGCCCCGAAGTACACGGCAACCACGGCGCAGGCGATCTGCAGCAGCGTGATTCCCAGCATCAGGCCACCCAGGCTAAGGATGACGCCGGTGTCGCCCTTGGCCACGCCCTCATCGATGATGTCCGCATTGAGGGTGGGCAGGTACAGGGACGCGATGGACTGCGCCAGCTGGAAAACCACGACGGCGAGCAGCAGCCGCCGCTGCGGCCTCAGGTATTCAACGAGCAGTTTCCAGAGCATGGCGGCTCCTGGTCCAGGGTTCACGGAACGTGATGCGAAGGTCAGTTTACGTCCGGTTGCTGGGGGCAACCAGTAGGTGGCCGGGAGAAGTGGGCGGGTTCTCCCACAGCGTATTCGCCGCACCTCAGGGCTGCGGTGCCCTACGTTTTTTTGCGACGTACCGCCGGGCGTGGAGCGTCGGGTTTGCTCAGCCGCGGCGAGGAGCTGAAAAATCGGCGGTGTCGAGGCTGATCGTGAACGGTCCGTCATTGACCAGGGACAGTTGCATCATGGCCCCGAACCGCCCGGTGGACACCTCCGCCCCAAGCCCGCGCAGGGAAGCAACCAGGTGTTCAATCAAGGGTTCGCTGATGTCCGCAGGCGCCGCGTCCGACCAGGAGGGGCGCCGCCCACGCCTGGTGTCCGCGTACAGCGTGAACTGGCTGACCACCAGCAAGGGGCCGTTCTGCTCGGCACACGACTTCTCGCCGTCAAGGATCCGCAGGGTCCAGATCTTGGCGGCCAGGGCAGCCGCATCGTCCGTAGTGTCCGTGTGGGTTACCCCGGCCAGGACGACGAGTCCCGGGCGGTCGATGGACCCTACTATTTCGCCGTCGACGGTGACCTCGGCTCGGGTGACCCGCTGAAGGATGGCTCGCACGGATCAACCCTAACGGAGTCCGGCATCGGGTCAGGCGCGGGTCAGGCATGCGGCCCCCACTCTCAGCTTGAGGCCGTCAGGCCGACTTCCTCCTTAAGGTGTTGCCGCAACTTGCCCACAATCCTGCCAAGGTCTTCCAGGTCTTCCGGAGTCAGTGCCTCGATAAATAGCTGGCGAATAAGGCGAAGATGCGGGGCGGACGATGCCCTGAACATGCGTGCGCCTTCATCAGTAAGTTCCACCACTGCCCCGCGGCTGTCATTGTCGGACTTTTTCCGGCAGATGAGGCCGCGGCTTTCCATGCGCCCCAGATGGTGTGAGAGCCTGCTCCGCTCCCAACCGATGCCCTCAGCAAGCGCCGATGACCTCAGCCGGTGTTCATCCGCCTCGCTCAGCGCCAGAAGAACCGCGTAGTCACCCGGAGAAACGCCTGAGGTGGCTTGCAGTCCTGCCGCCATCGCCTGCCGGATCTCCTCGCTGGTTTCCACGTACGCGCGCCAGATGGCCAGCTCGTCCGCAGTGGGGCTCCGCCGTCCGGTTTCGCTGCTGTGCTCCATGACATTTTCTCCTTGCTTGACATGTCAACCATACCGGGGTCATGATTGACGCGTCAATTAAGTAATTGACGTATCAATTAGTGAGGCAGTGCGATCATGATCTTTGGTTTGGATACCTTTGGCGATGTCCCGCTGGACGACGCCGGCGTGCCCGTCAGCCATGCCAGGGCCATCCGGCAGCTGGTGGACGAGGCCGTCATTGCCGATCAGCTCGGCGTGGACGTCTTCACGGTGGGAGAACACCACCGCCCGGAGTATTCGGTGTCAACACCGGAGACGGTACTGGCCGGCATGGCTACGGTGACTTCCCGGATCCGCTTGGGATCGGGCGTAACGGTCCTCAGTTCCGACGATCCGGTGCGGGTTTTCCAGCGGTTTGCCACTGTGGACGCCCTGTCCAACGGCCGTGCCGAAGTCATTCTCGGACGGGGATCCTTCACGGAGTCCTTTCCGCTCTTCGGCTACGACCTCAAGGACTACAACATCCTGTTTGAGGAGAAGATCGAACTCTTCGCACAACTCCTCAAGGAGACACCTGTCACCTGGAACGGCACCACGCGGGCACCGTTGGTCGACGCCGATGTGTACCCCAAGACGGAAAACGGCCTCAAGACCTGGGTAGGCGTTGGAGGTACACCCGAATCAGTAGTCCGAACTGCAAAATACGGATTCCCCCTGATGCTCGCCATCATCGGCGGCCAGCCGGAGCGGTTCACACACTTCATCGACCTCTACAAGCGGGCATCTGCAGAATTCGGAACGACGGCCTGGCCCGTGGGGATGCACTCCCCCGGTTTCATTGCAGACACCGACAACGAAGCCAAGGAGGTCTTCTGGCCACACTACAAAGTGGTCCGGGACCGCATCGGAGCACTCCGGGGGTGGCCGCCGGTTCGCCGCGAAGACTTTGAAGCGGAGATTCAGCACGGCTCCATGTACATCGGTTCCCCGGAAACGGTGGCCAAGAAGATCGCCCGCGCGGTTGCAGCCATGGACATTGGGCGCTTTGACCTCATCTTCACCTCCGGAGCCCAGCCCATCAGCGCCCGGCTGAAAGCGGTGGAACTCTACGGCAGCACAGTGGTTCCCATGGTCCGCGAAATCCTCGCCGACAGCGGCCACGCAGCAGGCGCATAACACCCCTCCCAAGTAACAATCAGTCCCCGAGAAAGAACAACACCATGAACATCACCCTCTGGATCGTCACAGCAGTTTTGGCACTTCTTTTCCTTGCCGCCGGCACCATGAAAATCGTCCAGCCCAAGGCAAAGCTGGCCGCCACCGGCCAGGGATGGACTGAGGACTTCTCCGACGGAACCGTCAAGGGCATCGGCGGCCTGGAAGTCCTCGCGGCACTGGGACTTGTCCTCCCTGCCCTTCTCAACATCGGTACCGTCCTGGTTCCCCTGGCGGCCGCAGGACTCTTCGTCCTTATGGCCGGCGCGGCCATTACCCACGCCCGACGCGGCGAAAAGCCCCACGTCATCGTCAACGCAATCCTGGGCATCCTCGCCGCCGGTGTAGCCATCGCCCGATTCGGACCGTACGGCTTCTGATTATTACGCATCCAAGGTCAGGGCGAAGTCGCTGCACCAACCCGCGCGTCAAAGCGCCGCCGGTACTCCGTGGGCGTCGTGGAGAAGGCGGCAGCGAAGTTCTGGCGCAGCGTGACGGCATTTCCGAATCCGCAGTCGGCGGAGATCTGGTCTATCGACAGGTCCGTGGTCTCGAGCAGCCGCCGGGCTGCGTCAAGGCGGCGGGCGCGGATCCAGGCGGCCGGCGTCGTTCCTGTTGCTGCCCGGAAGGCGCGGACAAAGGTGCGTCGGCTCAAATGCGCCTGGACCGCGAGCCGGTCAATGGTGAGAGGCTCACCCAGGCGGCCCAGGGCCCATTCCAGCAGTCGCGAGATCGGGTCGTCCGTGGAGCGCGGCGGGACCGGCCGCTCAATGTACTGCGCCTGACCGCCCTCACGGTGCGGAGCGATGACCAGGCTTCGTGCCACCTTGTTCGCTGCTTCCGCCCCCAGCCGGGCGCGCACCACGTGCAGGCAGGCGTCCAGCGCGGAAGCGGTGCCGGCCGATGTCAGAACGTCCCCGTGGTCGATATAGAGCACAGACTGGTCCAACGGGACATCGGGGTGGCGCACCGCAAGGGAATCGAACGCCTGCCAGTGCGTGACGGCCCGGCGCCCCGCAAGCAGCCCCGCGTCCGCCACCGGGATCGCGCCCAGGCACAACCCCAAGATCGGCACGCCCCGGACATGCGCGCCTTGGAGCACACGCCGCAGCGAATCACCAAGCATGCGCCCGTCGTCGAACCATGAAGGCACCACCACAATGTCCGCCGTATCCGCGGCCCCGGGCCCCTTGACTCCCCCCAGCCGATACCCCTCAGCGGTTGTTATCTCGCCTGCCCGGTCCGAAAAGAGGACCGTCTCCCACCCGGCAAGGCCCTGGCGGGCCACCTCGTCAAAAACCATCTGCGGAACGGCAAGGTGAAACATGGTTACCCCGTCGAAGGCGTAGACAGCGATCCTCATCCTGCACCTCTTCCTGGAGATTGGCACCTCTTCCTGGAGATTGGCCCGATTCCATCGTATATACGCCTTCGTGCCACTGTTGGCCTTCGTCGGCAGCATGAAGACTGGAGAAGTCGCCAGAAGGCGGCCCAAACCATCAGGAGAACCAAGAACATGACCAGCCCCCGCCGCGCCCTCATCCTGATCGACGTGCAGCAGCAGTACTTCGGCGGCCCGCTCGAGATCCAGTATCCGCCCCACCAGGAGTCGCTGCCCGCAATTGCGCGGGCCGTGGACGCTGCCACTGCCGCGGGCATTCCCATCGCCGCGATTCAGCACTCCGCCGGTGTTGGTGCGCCGGTCTTTGCGCCCGGCACACCGGAGTTCGACCTGCACCCGGAGATTGAACTCCGCAGGACCGCCGCCTGGAAGTCAGTGGTCAAACAGTACGGGTCCGTGTACGCCGATACGGACCTCGCCGCCTGGCTGCGCCAACACGACGTCGACACGGTCACCCTGGCGGGCTACATGACCAACAACTGCGTGCTCGCCTCAGCCGTGGAAGCAGAGTTCCTTGGCTTCAGCACCGAGGTTCTCTCAGATGCCACCGGGGCCATCAACCTCGCCAACGACGCAGGCTTCGCTGACGCAAAGACGGTCCACACGACACTCCTGACGTTGCTGAACTCGAACTGGGCAGCAGTGGCGGATACTGCTGCATGGACCAAAGCGCTGGACAGCCAGCAGGCTCTGACAGGGAGTGACCTCGGCAGCTCAGCGGTGGCCGGCTCCAGGCTGGTCCCCCAGGCATAACCAAGCCCAACAACTCTCAGGGACGTATTGAATGAAGTGGATTCTTCTGGCCGGCGCGATCATCAGTGAGGTGACTGCGTCCCTTTCCTTGAAGGCTGCCCTGGATCATCCTGCCTTCTTCGTTGTTGTTGTCCTCGGCTACACCGCTTCCTTCGGTTTCCTCGCAGGGGTCCTCCGCAAAGGCCTTGGCCTGGGGGTCGCCTACGGCATCTGGGCTGCACTGGGCGTAACTCTCACGGTGCTGCTGGCAGCCCTCATCTTCGGCGAAACACTGACCCCTGTCATGCTGGTCGGCGTGGCCATGGTCATCGGCGGGGTCCTCTGCGTTGAACTCGGATCGCACAAAACGCCGGCCGAAGAGCAGGCAAAGGAAATGGCCAACTCATGATGTGGCTTCTGCTGGCAGGGGCCATCCTTACCGAGGTGACCGCCACCTTGTTCCTTCGTGTCGCTTCCACCGGCAAGCGCCGCTGGTACATACCGGTCGGCGTCGGGTATTTCCTGGCGTTTGTCCTCCTCACCCTGACCCTGGACCAGGGAATGAGCCTGGGAGTTGCGTACGGCACCTGGGCAGCTGCCGGCGTCGCCCTGACCGCACTGGGAAGCCGTGTCTTCTTCAAGGAGAGGATCACGCCCGTCATGATGCTGGGGCTCGGCCTCATCATCGGCGGCGTCCTGCTCATTGAACTGGGCGCCGCCCACTAGGCAGGAAGTGCTGGATGCCGCCCAGGCGGAGGACGCACCCGATGTTCCCCTTGGCGCACCAGATTCGAAGGCCACTGTACGACTCGAGGGGCGAGGCGGGGTGTGGCCTGCGAAGCTGGCGTGGCTGTGGGGGTTCTTCGCCCGCACCGTCACTGCCTCCGGCTCAGTGCCGTTGGATGGCTCAGTATCCCTTGGATGAGTAGGCGCCGAGGGCACGGCTGATCTCCCGTGCGGTTCCCCGCGCGGCCTCGCCGTACTCGTCGAATTTGCCGGGGGTAATCCGGCTCGACGGCCCCGAGATCGAAATGGATCCGGCCGCTGTCTGGCCCGGCCCCAGAACGGCGACGCCTATTGACGTAATTCCGGTGCTCAGGCCTTGTTCGTTGATTGAAAAACCGCGTAATTGCGTTTCCACGATCACCTTCCGAAGCGACTCGGGGTCCACGACGGTCTGCGGGGTGACGGCTTCCAGGGGGTCGGACAGGTACTCGGAAAGATAGCTGTCCGTTGCCGCGGCCAGGTAAGCGATCCCGGTCGCCGAAGCGTGCATGGGGACCCGCGAACCCAGGGGAAGGAACGCACGGAGGACGTGCGGGGTGTCAAGCCGTTCGATGACCACCATGGACCGGCGATCCGGCACGGCGAGGTGCACCGTCTCCGTTGTATCCAGCTGCAGGGCGTTCAACGGCCCCATCGCGACGTCGCGAATCAAGGAACCGCTGCTGCCCCTGCTGGCCACGGCAAAAGCGTGATTGGTCAGAACCCATTTCCCGGCGTTCGCTTCCGATTGCGATACCCAACCGAGCTCGCCAAGTGTCCGCAGCATACGCAGCACGGTGGCCTTGGGAACGTCGGTGTCCCGGCTCAGTTCAGAAAGCCCCGCTGGCTGGTTGTCTGACACGGCTTCAAGAACCCTCATCGCAGTCACAACACTCTGCGTGCTCACCCAGACCTCCAACCGCCCGCCTTGACCGCCTACTTTTCGTGATCTACATTACAGGCAATCGGCAGAAATGAACCATTGGTTCATACAGTGAACCGACCGTTTTATCAAAGGAGATAACAATGGGTTTACAGATTGCGGCACTTGCTATTTTCGTGGCGGTGTTTGTCTTGGCCACCCTGCGCAAGGTCCACATCGGCGTGCTGATGTTTGCGGCAGCTGCAGCCGTGGGCGTGGGGATGGCAGGGATGAGCATCGACAAGGTGGTGGCCGGCTTCCCCATCGGAATCCTTGTCCTCCTGGTCGGAGTGACCTACTTCTTCTCCATCGCCCAGACCAACGGCACAGTCGACCGAATCATTGAACTGGCAATCTCCAAGGTCGGAGACAGGGCGTTCTTCCTCCCGCTGGCCTTCTTCGCGCTCACGGTGGGCATCTCAGCCATGGGGTCGCCCCTTGCCGGGCTGGTGATGGCTCCCATGGGGATGCCGCTGGCGAAGAGATACAACATCGACCGCATGCTGATGGGACTGGCCATTGGCTCGGGCCTCAGCGCGGGAGGGTTCGCCCCCACCAGCCTGTTCGGCATCGTCACCTACGGCACGGCCCAAGCTGCAGGCGTCCAGCTCAGCCCGCTGTCCCTTTTCGGGGTGGCGCTGGCAGTCAATTTCCTCCTCCTGACCGCCGCTTACATTCTTTTCGGCGGGTTCAAACTGTTGAACACCCGCACCTCCGACGGGGTGGGCGGCAACCTTCCACGCTTCAGTGAAGGCCGCCGGACGCCGTCGCATCCTTTCGAGTTTGAAGGCGACGCCACCAGCGGCACCCGGCGTGCGGTTCAACAGGTGCAGGTTCTCGACGACGCGTCCGCCGTGCCGCCTGCTGCCGCCGCAACAAGAATGGACCGGAACCAGGTTGTCACGGTCCTCTGCATGGCAGGGCTGGTGTTGACAGTCATCCTGATGGCCTTCTTTGGTACGAACCCGGACATCGGGGTCCTCTGCTTCGCTTTCGCATCGGTCCTCACGCTTGTTGATCCCAAGTCAGGCAAGACCGCGGTCTCCAAAATCGATTGGTCCACGGTGCTGCTCGTGGGAGGAATCATCACTTTTGTCGGAGTGCTGCAGACCATGGGCGCGGTCGCCCTGCTCGGGCAGGCAGCCAGTGCCGTCGGGACCCCGCTGCTTGCAGCCCTGGTTATTTGCGCCATCGGCGGCCTTGTGTCCGCGTTCGCCTCCACCACCGGGATGCTGGCGGCGCTGGTGCCGCTTGCTCTCCCCCTGGTCGCATCGGGGAACATCGCCGGCTGGGCGGTAATCGCCGCCCTGGGCGTCTGTTCATCCATCGTGGACGTCTCGCCGTTCTCCACTGTTGGCGCAACCTTCGTAGCAACCGTCGACGAGGATGAACGGCCGCGGATGACGAAACTGCTCACACGCTGGGGCCCGTCGATGGTTGTCATCGGTCCGCTTCTGCTGGTCGGCGTCCTCGTACTTCCCGCAAGTCTCTGAACGCACCTCCACAATCCTTTCCGCAACGATTGAAGGGCACCACCATGATCAAGCCGCTCCACGGAATCACCGTTGTTGACCTGAGCCGGGCGCTGGCCGGTCCCTACTGCACCGCGCTGCTGGCCGACATGGGCGCGAAGATCATCAAGGTCGAAAGCATCAACGGCGGCGATACTGCCCGCCAGTGGGGGCCCTTTCAAGGCGATCACAGCCTCTACTTCGACTCGGTCAACCGCAACAAGCAATCTGTATGCCTCGATTTCTACTCCGCCGAAGGACAGGAGATCATCGGACAACTCATCACGCAGGCAGACGTCCTGGTGGAGAATTTCAAGCCCGGCACCTTGGAAAAAATGGGACTGACGGCAGAACGGCTCGACGAACTCAATCCTCGACTTATCGTCGGCTCAGTCACCGGCTTCGGAGACTCGGGGCCGCTGAAGGACAACCCCGGGCTCGACCAGGTCATTCAGGGGATGTCCGGCCTCATGTCCGTCACAGGGCCGGCACCGGACAGCACCTACCGGGTGGGAGTTCCCATAGTCGACATCACGTCCGGCATGATCTGTGCGTTCGGAATAGTGTCAGCGCTGGTGGGCCAAAGCAACAGGCAGCGCATCCGCCGGGTTTCAACCTCCCTGCTGGAAACTGCACTGTGTCTTTCTGTCTTCCAGGGCCAAAAAGCACTCAGTCATGGCGAGGCACCACGCCCTCAGGGCAACAACCACCCGGTCATCGCCCCCTACGGCATGTACCAAACCGCCACCGACCCCATCACCATCGCCGTAGGCAACGACAGGCAATGGCGGGTTCTGTGCCAACTTCTCGGCATTCCCCTGGCTGTGGAGGATCCCCGGTTCGTCACCGGGCTGGACCGCTCTGCGAACAGGGACCAGCTGACGGAGCTCATTGAAGCCTGCCTCGCGTCGCGCCCTACGGAAAAATGGGTGGTCATGATCAGCGAGGCAGGCATCCCGTGCGGACCGATTTACGACTACACGCAGGCTTTGGCTTCTGAGCAGGTCGCTGCACTTGGCCTGATTCACCAGGGCCACCGGCGCGACGGTTCCCTCCTGCCCCTCCTCCGGGGCCCATTGAGCCTCGATGGGCAGGCCAGCGAAGTCTGTTCGCCGCCTCCTCTCCTGGGCGAACACACGGCAGGGGTCCTGCAGGATCTGGGCTTCTCAGACGATGAAATTGAGCGGCTCAGCGCTGACGGCCGCCTCAAGACCAGCCAGGAAGCGGCATAGGCATGAGCGATCCAGCACTTCACCCGGGAATCAACGTAAGCATCCGGGAAAACGTGGCAACGGTGGAGATCAACAACCCCGCCCAGCGAAATGCCCTGACCAAGGCAATGTGCCTCGAGATCCAAGATGCGATGCCCAAGCTGGACGCCGATCCGGACATCAACGTGGTGGTCCTGCGCGGAGCCGGCGACACCTTCTGCGCCGGCGCAGCCCTGGATGAGCTGGGTTCGGTGCTTCTGGACCGGCAGAGTGACAACACGGTGGTCGATCATCTCAGCGGTGCCGACCTGTCCATCAATTCGGTTGCCAAGCCGACCGTGGCACTGGTGGACGGGGCTTGCATGGGCGGCGGCTGGCAGATCGCCTCGGCCTGCGATTTCATCATCGCCAGCGAAAGGTCTATGTTCGCCATCACCCCGGCCAAGATCGGAATCATCTACCCGAGGACTGGAATCGAGCGGCTCGTGCGGCTGGTGGGCCACGCCAACGCGAAGTTCATTCTCCTGACCGGTCAGACGTTCACTTCAGCCCAGGCCCAGTCCCTCGGACTGGTGGCGGAGACGGTTCCCGGGCGCGAATTTGATGTCCGCGGCGCCGCCCTTGTCCGGTCCCTCGGGACCCGATCGCAATTCTCCACACACTCCATGAAACGCCTGGTGAATCTTACGGATACGAACCACCCCCGGATCGACGAGGAATGGGAAGACGCGTGGGCCGCCATGCCGGACAGCCCCGACATGGGAATCGGCATCGATGCATTCCTCAACGGCAGGCAGCCGGAGTTCACCTGGCGCCCCACGGGCTGATCGGCGCGGCTAATTACCGAGGGCCGCGGAGCACTCCGTCCGCCCCTGTTATTCGAGGTGCACGGGCCGGGCTGAACCGGCCGCGGCCTGCTTGCCCCGGAAGAACCAGGCCAGCAGCACCGTGCCCAGCACGGCGATCGCGGTGGACACCATGGCCAGCGCCGGAACCAGCGGAAGGACAACGAAGACGACGACGGCGCCCACCGCCAGCGCGATCACCGTGGTGCGCGGCTGCTTCATGGACACGATCGCCTGCACCAGAACTGCCCCGAGAACGGCAGGCAGGACATACAGCCGGGTCACGTTCATGACGCTGGGAGGGATGACGCTGATGAGCCAGCTGCCCAGCAGCCCCACGAAGATGGCCAGGGAGGCCAGGTGCACGGCGGCGGCACCGCAGATGGCGACGACGGCGGCGAGCTGGCCGCGCTTGGTGCCGGCCTTCGCACCGATGTTGGTCTGGGCGATGAGCGCCGCGGGCAGCAGCTTGTTGGAGATGTTGCCGATCATGAACGCCTGGTACATCGCCGCCGGACCCAGGATGGGATAGTACGTGAGCGGCTCCACGATCCAGATGATCCCGAACGTGGCGGCAACGGCAGCGAACGCCACCCAGAGCTGGGCGGGGGCGATGTCCAGTCCGCCGGCGAAGACGAGGTAGAGCGGGCCTGCGACGGACACCAGCAGGCCGGCGATCATGGTGATGCGGCCCCAGCGCGAGGTGGTGCGGTCGAACTCGCCCATGGCGAGCTCGGTGGAAGCGGGTGCGGTGCGGGTGGTGGTCATGTCAGTGTTCCTTTGCGTTGCTTGCTGGTCCGGGAAATGGGGAGACTCGGGAGCCGGTCACGCGGCAAGGGCGCCGCCGGAGGCCAGGAAGGCGGTGCCGAGGGCGGCAACGATGGAAATGCCCAGGCCCCATTCCCGCAGCCAGCTCCTGCCCGTGACCTTGGCTAGCAGCAGGCACAGGCTCATGACGGCGGCGGACGCGACGAAGGCTGCGATGTGCGTGGCCGACTTAGGGAGTTCCGACAGGCCAAGGCACGCGAACGCGCCGATGAGGGCGCCCGCCGGGACGATGGCCATCGCTGCCGGGTTGAGGGCCCGGACCTTGGCGTCGCCGCGCCGGAGCAGCGGGGTGAGGGTGAGCGTGGCGATCATCCACATGGCCCCGCCGATGCTCATGGCGAAGAACGCCACCGCGAAGACGCTCTGGGTGTAGCTCGAATCGCCCAGCTTGGCCCCCATGGTTCCGGCTGCGATGCCGGCGGCGGAGACGTCGTAGGCGGCCGAGCCGATCAGCCCGATCCGGGACAGCACCGCCGGCGCCCCGAAAAGAGCCAGGAGCGCGATGGCCACGAGTGCGACGGCGAGGGACGGGCCGATCGCCGAGACGGCGCCGGAGCGGAACGACGTCCTGATGTCCTCCGGTGTCATCTCCACCGCGGGAGCCGCGCGGCGGACCGCACGGAGGAAGATCAGCGACTGGACCACAATCACGCCGAAAACGCCGGCGACGCAGATCCAGAGGACCGGGGTGTTGGCGATGGCGAGGATGTCCGTGGAGCCGTTCGGTGCCATGGGTACGTGCATGGGAACCTCCTGTTCAAGCCCGCTGCGGGTCCGGAGCTGCCAACGCAGCCGACCTCTCCAGACAGGGGCGGAAATCTGAACCTTCAAGACCGGATCGGCCAGCAGGTATGCATTACTGTGTGTCGCCGACCACACGGACCGCAACGGTTGACGGAATCGGCCAGAATTTTGGCGGGATCAGTCATGAGCCGGTTCGTTGCCCGAAGCCCCTTTCCCGCGGCGGTTCCGTTGCTGCAGACTTCAGGGACGGATCAACCGCACGCAAAAGGAGCACCATGTCTGACCCCATCGGCAACCTGTCCGCCGTCGAGCTCACCGCCGCCATCCGGAACAGGGAGCTCTCCGCCCGGGAGGCCTTGGCCGCCCATCTGGAGCGGATTGCGGACGTGAATCCGGTGCTCAACGCCGTAGTGACCCTGGACGCCGAGGGTGCGGAGAAGCTGGCCGCCCGGGCGGACGATGTCACGGCTTCGGGGGCCGAGCTGCCGCCGCTGCACGGGCTGCCGATGACCCACAAGGACACGAACAACACCGCCGGTATGCGCACTACGCAGGGATCGCTGGTGCTGAGGGACTTCGTTCCCGACGCCGATGACCTGATCGTCGCCCGGCTGAAGGCGGCCGGGGTGGTGAGCACCGGAAAGTCGAACGTCCCGGAATTCGGCGCCGGCTCGCACACCTTCAATGAGCTCTTCGGCACCACTACGAATCCTTACGCCCCCACGCTCAGTGCCGGCGGCAGCAGCGGCGGGGTGGCCGCCGTCGTCGGCTCCCGGGTTCAGGCGATCGGCGACGGCAGTGACATGGGCGGCTCGTTGCGGATCCCGGCGTCGTTCTGCAACATTGTGGGGTTCCGCCCCTCGCAGGCCGTGATCCCCATGCCGTCGGAACAGAACGCGTATGCCTGGCTGGGCCGCACCGGTCCAATGGCGCGCACGGTGGAGGACATTGCCCTGTTCATGTCCGTCACAGCCGGTTCCGACCTGCGTGTTCCTTACCCGCAGGGCCTGGATCCCGCCGTGTTCCGTTCGCGGCTTGAGACGGACATGAGCGGTGTGCGGATCGGCTGGTCCCGCGACTTCGGGATCGGCGTGCCCGTGGAGCCGGAGATCCTGGAGCACCTGGAACGGCAGCTCGCGGTGTTCGAGGAACTGGGCGCCGTGGTGGAGGAGGCCACGCCGGACTTCCGGGACGCCGACCTGGTGTTCGGCAACACCAGAGCACTGGACTTCGCTGCGGGTCTGGGCATCTTGGTGGAACAGCACGGCGAGCTGATCAAGCCCGAGGTCCGGTGGAACGTGGCCAAGGGACTCGCGCTGACGGCGGAGGACACTATTGCCACCAACGCTGCCCGCACCCGTCTGGAGCGCAGCGTTCAGGCGTTCTTCGGCCGGTACGACCTCTTCGCCAGCCCCTGCGCCCAGGTGCTGCCGTTCGATGCTTCCCTCAGGTATCCGCAGGAGGTGGCCGGAGTCCGGTCCGAGACGTACCTGGACTGGATGCGCTCGGCCTGCCTGCTCTCGGCTACCGGACTGCCGGTGCTTAGCGTGCCGGCCGGGTTCAGCGCGGCCGGACTGCCCATCGGGCTGCAGCTGGCCTCAAACCACTACACGGACATGCAGCTGCTCCGCTGGGGGCGGGCGTTCGAGCAGCAGACGGGCTACGCCGCCGTCGCCCCTGACCTTGCTGGCCTCAGCCAGCAGCCCGCATGATCTTGCCGCCGCGTTTGCGGGCGTCCAGCAACAACGAAACGTCCACCGCCGTCGCAGTGGCTGCCCAGCCCGAAGCGGTGATGAAGCGGTAGAGGGACGGCAGGTCCCCCACCGTCACATCGGCCACGATCTGGTAGCCGCCGGCGATCGCGGCGGCGTACCGGACCGCCGGCATGTCGGCCAGGGCCTTGCCCAGCTGCTCCACGTGGTTTGGCGCGGCCCGGATCCACAGTAGGGCCTCAACCGCGAGCCCGAGCGCAGCTGGCTCCACCACCACGCGCAGCTGGACCTGGTTGTTGGCCAGCAGCCAGTCGCACCGGCGGCGGGCCGTGGCTTCGGAGACCCCCACCCGGCGGGCCAACGCCTCGAAACTGATCCGGCCGTCGGCACAAAGGGCTTCGACCAGCTCGGTGTCCTGCCGGTTCAGGTCCTGCCTGGACGCAAACACGCCCGCGTCCGCGGCAACCGGCGAGCGCAGCGCGTCAGCCTGCTCGGCGGTCAGCATCTCCGGCCGCCAGCCCTGGATGGTGCGAAAGTAGCGCAGTACCGGGTAGCTCACTGAATGCTGCAGCCCGATCGTCGAGGGCAGTTCGTCGGCGAGGATATCCCCCATCCGGTCCCGGTCCGTGAGGATCTCAGCGACGCAGTCACCGCTGCCGGTGATCGTGTAAACAAACGTGCTGTCCGGCCGCTGCGCCAGCGACTGGGCAGCGGCGCGGGCAGTGCCCGGCGTGCAGCGCATCTCCACCAGCATGGACGCCGGGTGCGGCCGCACGGCAGCCACCGCCACCACTCCCGACTCAAGCAGTTGGGCACCGCGCCGCGCCACGGTCCGCTCCGCTTCCCCGAGCACCGCGGCCATCTTCCGCCACGGGCACCGCGGGTCCAGCTGCAGGGCGGCCACGATCTGACGCTCCAGTGAATCCAGCAGGATCATCCGCGCACCGGCTTCCCTTGTTGCTCCCTTGCATCTGCCTGGACTATTCCAGCATCCGCCGGGAAATGCTCCTAACGGTGTCGGAGCGCGGACTTTCTCTGGTTCACGGGAAGCACGGGCGTGGAGGGTCTTGGCTTCCCCACCCAGGTGGAACAGGATGTGAACGACAGGTGCACCAATTGGAGGGGACTATGGGCGGATTGGATGATCTTCTGGCTCAGTCCAACGAGCGATGGGCCCACGCGGCGAGAAGGGCACAGGGCCTTACCGACAAAGGCCTGGGTGACGCCGTCAGGATCTACTACACACGGTTCTTCCCCATCGGGCTGCTGGTGCTGCTCCTGCTGGGCACGTTAATCGGGATGTTCGCTTTGGGCGCCGAGCCTGCTGAATGGCCGCGGTTTCTGGTCTTCGGGTGTTTCCTCGCGGCACTCGGCGCCGCAATCAGCGGCTTCGTCTACAACGCCAAGCGGGTGCGGCCGGCAGCGGACGTGGGCAGGATCGACGTGCTGCTGTCACTCGAAAGCCATGAGCGAAAGCACCTGCGGAGGCAGATCCTGGGCAAGGCGCCCCTGGAACCGGAACACCTGGCCGTCGCCCTGGGCGCGGCGGTGCAGATCCGGAAGGGCCTGGCCACACAGCTCGTGCTGGCGCCGATCTATCCGCTGGCCTTCATCCCCCAGGCTGTGAACTTCATCGTGCGCGGCGACACCCTCATTGGCTGGGTCATGGCGGTCTGGGTGGTTGCTCTGTTCGTTGGAGCCGGGCTGCTCATCCGGGACTTCCGGCGCACGGGCAAGTTCCTGGAACGAACGGCGGCACACGCCGCCAGCGGAAGTCCGGCGCCGTAAGGACCGGCTGCGGCTCCTTCCGCGCGTGCCCGCCCCCATGTGACAAGACGGCAACCGGCCCAGTGGCTAGGCTGGAGCTTCGGCGCGCCGAGTGGCACGCAAATGCATGTCTAATTGGGGGATTTCTTTTGGGCGAACAGCGTTTGATTTTTGGCGGATCAGCCACGATTCCGAAAGTCCTGAGGGCGTCGACGGCGTTCTGGCTGGCCAGCGGACTGGTCGGCGGCATCCTGCCGTTGATCCTTAAGCTTGCCGGCGCCGGCGGGGCCATTTCCGGGGAGGGCTGGACCATGGCCGCCATCGCGTTGCCGGTTATTGCCCTTCAGGTGTGGGCTGCTCTCCGTCTCCTGGGAGGCGCCGGATGGGCGCGCTTCCTGCTGACGGTATTCGCCATTCTCACGGCAACCGGCGCGGCGTTCGGGCCGACACCGCTCGAGATTGCTGGCCTGGCCCTGACATTGGCCGGCGCCGTGCTGATGTGGCTGCCCGCGGCCAGCGCCTTCTTCCGGCCGCCGGCGTCCGACTACCTCAGCCTGAGGTAAATGCCGCTCGTAGCCCGGCGTCTGGTTTGGGTACGCGCCGAACTTAGGGTCTTCTCCCTAGGTGCACTGCGGTCCAGGGAGGCGACGCGGCTGCC
The DNA here is from genome assembly GCF_056400885.1 of Arthrobacter sp. P4_H3. Classification (NCBI taxonomy): domain Bacteria; kingdom Bacillati; phylum Actinomycetota; class Actinomycetes; order Micrococcales; family Micrococcaceae; genus Arthrobacter; species Arthrobacter sp. P4_H3. The sequence goes on along the minus strand of NZ_JBFUKK010000013.1, from coordinate 108,120 downwards.
ACCGGTGAATCCGTTCGGTCATCCTGTTGCCCTTGCCCATGCCGGTACGGTCTCGCCTTTAGGCTTCCAGCCGAGCTCGAGTGAGATGGACATGGTCGTCGCCAAAAGGTCGGGAACGCTGCGGCGGAGCTCGTCCAAGCCGGTCTTCTCCCGGAACGTTGTAATTGAAATTGCGCCTGCGACGCGGTCTGCGTGATCCCATACGGGTGCCGCTATGCAGTTCGAGACGATGTCGAACTCGCCGTTGTCCTCAGCCCATCCTCGTGCGCGTACCGTTTCAAGACGCTTCACAAATTCGCTCCTGGAAGTGATGGAGTTGGGCGTCCGTTGTTCGAACGTAGCGTTGTCCAGGATGGATTCACGACGGACGTCATCAATGAACGCGAGAATGGCCTTGCTGACCCCGGCCGTGTGGATGACTACGAATCCACCGATTCTTGTATTCAGGCTGATGGATTGTTCGGGTTCGACCTTATCGACATAGACAATGCGGCTGGCTTCCGGCACAGCGAACTGAACGGTGTGGCCAAGGTGTTCGCTGAGTCGGACAATGTGAGGGTGAACGACCGACCTGAGATCGAACTGTTCCAAGGCTGACTGTGCCAGGCCGGCAAGTCTGAACCCCACACCGTAATAGCCGCGCTCATCGGTCCGCACAAACCCAGCTTCGATCATGGTCTGCAGGATCCTGGATGCGGTTGTCCGGTGAACGCCCAAGTCCGCGGCGATGTCTTTAAGCGTCCGCGGGTGTTCACTGCAATATTCCAGAATTTGGATTGCCCGGGCTACCGTCTGCGACATGGTTTCTGCTCGATCCTGTGTTTTGGTGGTCGGTCGGGTTCGCGGTTCATCAGCTGATCAGGCTTCCCAGTCTAGACAGCAGTCCAATTGACCGTGGCGGCATAACGCGGTTGCCCAGGGCCGGAAGCAGGCCCGCCGGTCAGGTCGCCCCCCCCTTTCGCCACTTTCGCGCGGGGTGCAGAGGACGAACACCAGTCACCCCTTCCACAGCACCAATGTGCAACATGCGCACGCCCTGTGTATAAATCTACGATTCCACGCGAGCTGCAGTCAATGCAGATCGCACAGCTCCGCAATAAAACAAACAGAATCTCGTGCGCCTCTTGCACCACCTGTGCATATGGTGCACACTATTTCCTGAGTACGACCGGTCGCGGGGATCGCCAGATGATCCGTTGCGGCCTTGAATTAAGCCAAAGGAGTCTTGATGAAGACATTGATTTCAGCCAGACAGCGCTCGGCCCAGCTCACATTCGGGGAGCTTGGAGACCGGACTCTGGCAAAGGTACGTCGCCGGATCATCCCTGTGATCTGCCTTCTATACTTCGTCGCATTTTTAGACCGGAACAACGTCGGTTTTGCCAAACTGACCATGAGCGAAGACATCGGCCTGACCGCCACCGCCTACGGCCTTGGTGCCGGTATCTTCTTTATTGGATATGCCCTGTTCGAAGTCCCGAGCAACGGCGGCATGTACCGGTTCGGGGCGAGGAAGTGGATCGCCCGGATCCTGATCAGCTGGGGCATCTGCGCGACAGCGATGGCACTGGTCAACGGTGAGACGACGTTTTACGTCATCCGTTTCCTGCTTGGAGCCGCCGAAGCCGGCTTCTTCCCCGCCGTTGTCTTCTACCTCACCCTTTGGTTCCCGGCGGCCCAACGGGTCACCGTACTGGGGCTGTTCATCCTCGCGCAGCCGGTCTCCAACGCAATCGGCGCTCCCCTCTCGGGACTGCTACTGAACCTGAACGGGCTGATGGGCCTCCACGGGTGGCAGTGGCTATACATCGTTGAAGGCATTCCGGCCATCATCCTGGGGTTCATGGCCCCACGGTTGCTGACCGACCGCCCGGAAGAGGCCCACTGGCTCCGTCCGGACGAACGCAGTTGGCTGAGCACGACCATGGCCCGTGAGTTGGCGGAGAAGCAGTGCGGCGGAACGCACACTTTCATGGACGGGTTGAAGGACCGGCGCGCCCTCGTGTACGCATTCCTGAACTTTGGCATGGTGTGCGGCATCTACGGTTTTGGATTGTGGCTGCCCACCGTGGTCGCCGGACTGGGCAAGCTGGATCCCGCCCAAGTCGGCTTCATCGTCGTCATTCCCTACGCGGCCGCGGCGTTCTTCGTCTTCTACTGGAGCCGCCGGTCGGACCGGACCGGCAAACGCGCTGCCCACGCCAGCATCAGTATGCTCATCGCAGCATTCGGGCTGACGGGAGCAGCGTTCCTCCTCCCGGTCAACCCTGTCGCAGCACTGGCGTTCCTCACGATTGCCGCCATGGGCGTGTTCTCGGCGACTGCACCCCTACTCTCCATGCCATCGGCCGCCTTGGGCGGCGCAGCCGCCGCAGCGGGACTGGCGCTGGTCAACTCCATTGGAAACGTCGGAGGATTCGTAGCTCCATACGCTGTCGGGCTCCTCAATGACGCCACACACAGCAACCTCGCCGGACTGCTCTTTCTAGCCGGCTGCCTGGTGATCACGGCCATCGCCACGTTCCTCTACGCCCGGAAGCGGCCCGAAGGCACAGCCGCTCCCAGCGCCGTCGCCGCAGCCGAACTCGCAAAAACCATTTAGTCGCAGCCGGGAAACCGGCTGGCATGAAAGGAATAAGTCATCGTGTTTGAACAGTCACTACGTGGAAAGACCGCTCTGGTTACAGGCGGCGGCACCGGCATCGGACAAGGCATCGCCCTGGCCCTCGCCAGGGCCGGAGCCAGAATCGCCATCACATACAACAACCACAAACCCGATCAGGATTTCGCCGAGGACGTGGAACGCCACACAGGACACCCCCTGACGTCCCTGCAGCTGGATGCCACAATCGAAACGGAAGTCCAGAGGACGGTCGAGGACCTCGGCCGCGACTTTGGACGGCTGGACATTCTTGTAAACAATGTCGGCGGCCTCATCGAGCGTTCTGCCATCGGCGATATGGATTTCAAACTCTGGAAGCAGGTTCTGGCCGTCAACCTGGACAGCACCTTCCTGATGACCCATTTCGCCCTGCCACTGATGAACGGCGGCGGCCGCATAATAAATATCGCCTCGCTGGCAGGACGCAACGGCGGACACGCCGGGGCGACAGCCTACGCCACATCCAAGGCCGCTATCTTTGGCTTCACCCGTGGGCTTTCAAAGGAACTGGCATCATCCGGTATCACCGTCAATGCCCTGGCCCCTGGCTTCATCGAAGCGACACCCTTCCATGACACCTTCACCACCGCGGAGTCCAAAGCCGCCACGGTCGAGACAATCCCGCTTGGAAGGGCAGGTGTTCCCGAAGACGTTGCAGGCGCGGCATTGTGGCTTGCTTCCGAGCACGCTCGCTTCGTCACGGGCACCATTGTCGACATCAACGGCGGACAGTACTTCGCATGATCACCGGACAGCTGACGCATCCACGAATCATCTCCGCGCTGGCAGCCGCCGGCCATGGTGCCACCGTCCTCATCACAGATGGACACTATTCTGCAGCGACCGCAGTCGGACCCAACGCAGAAACCGTCTATCTGAACCTGCAGGCCGACTTTCCAACAGTGCCCCAGGTCCTGTCTGCCATCCTCTGCTCCGTCCACATCGAAAAACTAACGCGGATCAATCCCTCCAAAGATGCAACCCCGTGCCTTGTTCATACAGAAATCGATGACCTAATGCCCAAAGGCACCGAAATGGAGTTCGTTGACCGATTCGAATTCTACGACCTCGCCAGGTCACAAAATCTTGCCTTGTGCGTCGTGACCGGCGATTCACGGCGGTTCGCGAACGCATTGCTAACTGTTGGCGTGCTCCCGAAGGGAAACGCTGAGGGAACCCTGACGCCATAACCAGGAACGGCTCCTCCGGGCGGCATGCACCAACACTTTCCAAGCTCCGGACCGCTCTGCAGTTATGCGCGCCCGGGTGACCGTGCCGGTCACAGGTAGTGGCTGCTGTGCCCGGCACGGTGTCTTCCTGGAACCCAACGACAAGTTGGGCACACCGGCCCCGTCGCATTTCCTAGCTTCCGGAGCTCCCAGCTCTGCGCCGCAACAGGCCCTTCCGCACATGGGTGCGGCGTGGCATCGTTGCTGCATGCAGACGGTGTACGAGGCTGCCGGTGGTGCAGATTTCTTCCTGACCCTGGCCAATGCGTGGCATGCCAGGGTCATGGCCGACGAGGTGGTCAGCCATGCGTTCAGCCACGGCTTCCATCCGGACCACAGCCGGCGGCTCGCCACCTATTGGGCGGAGGCTTTGGGCGGCCCGCCGGACTATTCGGGTTCCTACGGGGACGAGACGTCAGTGGTGCGGATCCACAGCGGCAACGGGCAGCACGAGGATATGGACCGCAGGGCCATCGCCTGCTTCGACCAGGCCCTGACGGACGTCGGACTCGCGTCCGAGACACGCCTTCACCGGGTGCTGTACGACTACTTCGCCTGGGCGACGAACACCACGATGTCGAGGTACGAGCGGTCCCCGGATGACGTGCCGGACGGGCTGCGCATCCCAAAGTGGTCCTGGGACGGGCTCGTCCGGGAAGGCTGACCCGCCTGGACCCGCCGCCAAGGCCACTTTCCGGATTTGGCTATGGTGCCCGCGCTTCGCGGCCACCTACCGTGGACAGGTCAGTACTCCCGCAGGAGTTCCCCGAAATCCAGAGACGGACGAGCATGCCCACCGTTGTGAACGAATATCCCTTCTCCCAGGTAGACGTCTTTGCCCCGGGGCCCAAGGCAGGCAACCCGGTCGCCGTCGTGCACGACGCCGAAGGCCTGTCCACGGAACAGATGCAGAGCTTCGCGAACTGGACCAACCTGTCGGAGACCACGTTCCTGCAGAAGCCGACCCACCCGGAAGCGGACTACAAGCTGAGGATCTTTACCCCGGCGTCCGAACTGCCGTTTGCCGGACACCCCACGCTGGGCTCTGCCCACGCCTGGCTGGACATGGGCGGCCAGCCCCGCCAGGACGGGGTGCTGGTGCAGGAATGCGAGGCGGGGCTGGTGAAAATCCGCCGCACCGACGCCGATCTGGCCTTCGCAGCACCGCCGCTGGTCCGCTCCGGCCCGGTCGAACCGGCGGTACTGCACCAGGCCATCGCCAGCCTGGGCATCGACGCCGGCCAGGTGCTTGGCAGCAACTGGGTGGACAACGGCCCGGGCTGGATAGGAATCCGGGTGGAGTCAGCGGAACAAGTGCTGGAGCTGCAGCCTGACTTCGCCCTGATGGACCAGCTCTGTGTTGGCGTGATCGGACGTTTCGCCGACGCAGGACCGGCGGACTATGAGGTCCGGGCGTTTGTGCCCGGGTTCAGCGTTCCCGAAGATCCCGTAACCGGCAGCCTCAACGCCGGGCTCGCCCAATGGCTCCTCAGCGAAGGAGTGGTGGACGGCGACTACACCATCCAGCAAGGCACGGCCCTGGGACGCGGCGGCTTGGTGACCATCACCGTGGAGGACGAAAGCATCTGGGTTGGCGGCACCAGCCGGACCGTGGTCAGCGGCCGCGTGTCGCTGTAGGTTTACTCAGGGAACAGCAACCACTGACTCAATCTGCACCTTGGCGCCTAGCGGCAGGGCGGCCACCTGAACAGTGGTGCGGACGGGATACGGTTCTTGCAGCCGCCGGGCATACACACCGTTGATGGCTTCAAAGTCCTGGTAATCAGTGAGATAGACAGTCGTGCGCAGCAGATTTTTCAGTGTCAGTCCCTGTTCGTCGAGCAGGATCTGCAGATTGGTCAGCATCGTGTCGCACTGCTCGGAGACATCGTCCGAGACCAGTTCTCCGGTATCGCGGCGCTGGCCGATGATGCCTGCGGTGTGTCCGACATTTCCGTGCTCAACGTAGTGGGAGAACGGGGCTGCGGACTGGTAGAGCTGCGGACTGAAGTGATGGCGGGGCATGGTTTCCTTCGGCGGCCTTGGTCTGAAGCACGGGTATTGGCCACCCTAGCTCGTGGCGGCGCGCGAATGCCTGGGGCGTCCGCAAATCGTCGGTGAAAAGTGGGGTCCCGGACGGCGGTAGGCTCGGAAAATGATCGGACACGTTGATGAGATCGTTGTGGATTGCCAAAACCCGGCCGCACTTGCGGAGTTCTGGTCCTTGGTCCTCGGTGGCGAACCAATGCATCGAAGCGATGCCTGGTCCTTCATCGATCCGCCGGGATGGACGCGGCTGGCCTTCCAACGGGTGCCCGAGAGCAAACAGGGGAAGAACCGGCTCCACATCGACGTCCACGTGGACGATGTGCCCGCAGCCTCTGACGCCGCCGAAGCCCTCGGAGCCGTCCGGATCGGCAAGATCCACATGGATTCTGTGGGCACGTTCCAGGTGCTCCTGGACCCCGAAGGCAACGAGTGGTGCGTTGTACGCGCCGCAGGAGCATGAGCTAGGAGAACTCCTTCAGCGCCTCCGTCATGAGGCGGCCCGGCTGGCCGAGCCGCACGTGGGTGCCGTTGGAGGCCACCAGTTCCCCGGCAATGACGACGTCGGTGACGTCGCTGGCCGTGGCGCTGAACGGGAACTGTTCTGCCTTGGAGCCGGCAGTGCGGGCGGAATCAGGATCAACAGCCATCAGGTCGCAGACCGCACCGACTACCAGGGCGCCGGCAATAGGGGTGGCCATGCAGCGGGCTGCCCCATCCGTAGCGGCCCGCAGCAGTTCCTGCGGGGAGAACCTGCCGCGCTGGCCGGAACCGAGCCGTTCCCCGTGTTCCAGCGTGCGCATTTCAATCCAGGGATCGATGACGGCGTGCTGGTCCGTGCCCAGCGCGATGGTGGCTCCGGCGTCGGACAGTACGCGGGCCGGACCGATGCCGTCGGCGAGGTCGGCCTCGGTACTCGGGCACATCACCACCGTGGCGCCGGCATTGCCGAGCAGGGCGACGTCCCCTGACGTCAGGTGCGTGGCATGGACGGCCGAGAGCCGCGCGGACAGCAGGCCGTGCCGCTCCAGCAGGCCCGCGGGGGTGACGCCGTAGGCCTCCAGGCAGGCTTCGTTCTCCGCCGGCTGTTCGCTGAGGTGGATGTGGAGGGGCATATCCGCGGGCAGCTGTTCGGCCACCGCTGCCAGGTCCGTATCGGGCACGCCGCGCACGGAATGCAGCGCGGCCCCCACGCCGACCATCTCCGGTGGAAAGCTCTGCGCGATTTCGTTCCGGAGCGAAAGAAGCCGCTCCAGCCAGGCCTGGACGTTGGCGTCGCCGAACCGCTGCTGTTCGGGACTGAGCGGCGTACCGATCCCTCCCGCCAGATAGAGCGTGTCCAGCAGCGTCAGGCGGATCCCGGCAGCCATTGCCGCCCGGGCGAGGGCCAGCTCCATGGCATGCGGTTCCGCGTAGGGAGCGCCGCCGGGCCGGTGGTGGACATAGTGGAACTCGGCCACACTGCTGAAGCCGGCAACCACCATTTCCGCGAACACGGCGCTGGCGAGCTTTTCGTAGGTTTCCGGCGTCAGCTCGGCCGCGCTCCGGTACATCTGCTCCCGCCACACCCAGAAATCACCGCGTCCGTCATGCGTCCGTCCGCGCAGGATCCTGTGGAAGGCGTGGGAATGGGCGTTGGCGGCGGCCGGAAAGACGACGCCCTTCAGGATGTGGTCGCCGGGCTGCGGTTCCGCGCCGGACGTGATCCGCTCGATGCGGCCGTCGCGCACGTCCAGCCGCAATCCGGCGAGCACCGACGCGTGCACTGCGGGGCCGCCGTCGGCTTCGCCGGTGCCACCGGCACCGCCCACAACAGCCGTCTCGCACCAGAGCCCGGTGACATCAGGCCCGGTCACAGGAGACCCTCCAGGACATCCGCGAGGGCGACGGCTCCGGTGCCGGCGTCCTCGTCGGCAACATACTCCTCCGGCGAATGCGAGATGCCGCTGGGATTGCGGACGAAGAGCATCGCGGACGGCACATAGGCGGAGAGCACCCCGGCGTCGTGGCCGGCTCCGGTAGCCAGCAGCGGGGCGTCGGGCAGGATCCGGCTGATCCGCTGGGTCAGGCCGGGATCGAAATGGACAGTATCGCTGTAGGACTCTTCGGTGAGGGAAACGTGGCACCCTTCGGTGGCCGCTATCTGCCGGGCGGCGCCGTAGATCGTTTCGATCAGCCGGGCGGTCACGGCGTCGTCAGGATGCCGGGCATCGAGCCACATGTCCACGCGGGAGGCAATGACGTTGGTTCCGCCGGGCACCGGCATCAGGCGTCCCACCGTGGCACGCGCATCCGGCTGGGCTGCAGCGGCGTCGCGTACGGCGACGATGATCTGTGCAGCTGCGACCATCGGATCCGCGCGGTCCGCCATCAGGGTGGTCCCGGCGTGGTTGCCCTGGCCGCTGATGCTCAGCTTCCAGCGGCCGTGCCCCAGGATGGAACTTCCGACGGCGATGGCCGGGCCGCCCGTGCCCAGGCCGTTGCCCTGCTCCACGTGCAGTTCAACAAAGTCGCCGATCCGCGCCATGGCCTGGGGATCCGGACCGACGTGCCTGGGATCGAGGCCGTTCAACCGTGCGACGTCCGCAAAGGTGTTGCCGTCGCCGTCGCGCAGGTTCCGTGCCTTGTCGACGTCGATGGCCCCGGTTAGCAGGCGGGATCCGAGGCAGGCGACCCCGAAGCGGGAGCCCTCCTCCTCGGGGAAAACCGTGATGGCCAGGGACCGGTTCGGCACTTTTCCGCGGGCTATCAGGATGTCGACGGCGGCGAGTGCCGATGCGACGCCCAGCGGGCCGTCAAAGGCGCCGCCGCCGGGTACTGAATCGAGATGGCTTCCCGTGACCAGAGCGCCGTCCTGGGGTTTGCCCCACCAGGCCCAGATAATGCCGTTGCGGTCGGTCTCGACGGACAGGCCGCGCCGGAGCGCCTGTTCGATGAACCACGTCCTCAAGTCGAGTTCCGCCGTCGAGTAGACGGCCCGGGAATAGCCTCCGCGCACCGCGTCGCGGCCCACGTCCTTGATCGAGTCGAGGAGCTGATTGACGGTTTCCAAATGAACCTCCGCGTTGTGACGATTCCGGAATTCGGCTAGCCGTGTCAGCCGCCGAGCACCACGTTGACCGGCGGCTCACCCGCCAGCATGAGGTCGATCTGCCGCTGCAGCAGTCGGCCCATCCTCGGGCGCATGGCGGAACTCGCACCGCCCACGTGCGGGGTAATGATGACGCCGGGAGTGCCCCACAGCGGGTGCTCCTTGGGCAGCGGTTCGGGATCCGTGACGTCCAGCGCGGCGCGGATCCGTCCCGAAGCGGTGTGGCGGACCAGGGCCTCAGTGTCCGCCACCGGGCCCCTGGCCACGTTGACCAGCAGCGCGCCGTCGGGCATTGCCGCGAGGAACTTGTCGTCGATAAGGTGCCTGGTGGCGTCGCCGAGCGGGACCCCGACAACCACAATGTCGTGGTCCGGCAGCAGTTCCGGCAGTTCGGCAATGCCGTGGATGACGCCGTTCCCGTCGGTCCGCGGCCGGCTGGCCACGCGTGTCACCGTGGTTTCAAACGGGATGAGCCGCTGCTCAATCGCCTTGCCCACGCCGCCGTAGCCCACAATGAGGACGCGGCGGTCGGCAAGGCTGGCGGTGGGCCGGGCTTCCCAGAGGCCTTCCTGCTGGTTCCGGATATGCCGCGGCAGCTCCCGCTGGCTGGCCAGGATCATGGCGAGGACCAGTTCCGCGGTGGAGGTTTCGTGCACGCCGGCGGCATTGGCGAAGACCCGGCCGGCCGGGAGCGAGTCCGCGACGCCGTCGTATCCGATCGACTGGCTTTGGACCAGCCCTGTCTCCACGGCTTCAAGGTTCCGGAGGACGGGCGTGCCGCCCATGTACGGCGGGACCACGATGTCTATATGCGGCTGCGGCGGCTCGCCGGTGAAGTCCCACTCAACAACGGTGACGTCCGGATTCGGTGTCAGGTACTCGCGAAGTACCTCGTCGGGCAGGCTGACTGTGATCTTCCGGGTCATGATTCTCCAACTGCTCCGTCGGCTCGGGGCGGGCTGGGGCGCCACGGAAGCGCGGCCCGCCGGGAGGGTTCTTTGCTGCCAGCCTAATGGAGGGAGTCGTTCCAACACCGTTGCGGGCCACTTTCCGCCGGTGTAGCTTGGCCGGATGCTGAGCATCGGCTCGATCGTCATCCGCGTTGATAACCTCCCGGCCCAGATGGCCTTCTGGCAGGCCGCCCTCGGCTTCGAGCCGCGGCATGAACCCGAGGACGATTTTGTGATCTTGCAGCCGCCCGGCGGTGTGGGAACCTGCATCTCGCTGGACCGCGTCCCGTCGTCGGTGCACATCCCGCCGCGCATCCATCTGGACCTGTACACGGAGGACCAAAGCGGCGAGGTGCAGCGGCTCCTTGGCCTGGGCGCCACCCGCGTGGAGTGGAGCAAACAGCCCGCGGACGCGGACTACGTGATCATGGCCGACCCCGAGGGCAACCGTTTCTGCGTCATCGACACCGCCGGCCGGGCTGACACCGAAGGGTCCGGCGGCACCGCGTAGCGCCACTCACAAACACCCAAAAGCGCACAAGAATGTCGCAGACTCGTTGACTTACCCCGTCACCGGCTGTTAGAAATGATCGGAAAGCGGTTTCCGAGCCTGCGCCCGCGATCACCAAACCAAACGCCACGGCAGGCTTTCCAAACATTTTTGAAACGATACAACGAACGTGCGCGACCCGGACGTGCCTACAACTTACCGCCCCACGCGTGTCGAAGGAGATACCTAGCGATGACCGAAACAACGCTCAACTGGCTCGACGGCGGGGCCCCGGCTTCGCTTTCCGGCGGCACCACCTGGGGCATGCCCTTCGCCCGCGGCTCCCTGGCCGGCGCCGGCGGGATCTCCGTTTCGGATGCGGCAGGCCGGACCGTCCCCTCCCAGGCCTGGCCGCTGGCAACATGGCCGGACGGCTCTCTTAAGTGGGCCGGCATCGCCCTGCCGGCAACCGACGCGCCCTCCGCCCACTACAACGTAACGTCCGACGGCGGCCCGTCACCGGAGACGGAAGCCGCACCGGAGGTTGAGCCCTCACCCCACATCGAAGTGACGGAAGCGGAAGACTCCGTCACGGTGACCACCGGCGCGCTGGAAATGGTCATCAGCCGCAGCAGCCCAACACTGTTCACCACCCTTTCCCGCGGCGGCGTGCCCGTGGCCCGCGACGGCAAGCTGGTCAGCCTGCTCCAGGACGGCGTCCAGGACGGCCCCGGCAGCGTCAGCCGGGAACCGTTCACCGGCGAGGTGACCGCCGTCGTCATTGAACAACGCGGTCCCGTCCGTGCCGTGGTGCGGCTGGAAGGCTCGCACCGGCCGGACAACCACGCCGGCGACGGGCGCAGCTGGCTGGCGTTCGTGGTCCGGTTCTACTTCCACGCCGGCGCCCGCAGCGTGCGGATGGTCCATTCCTTCATCTGGGACGGCGAGCCGGAGCGTGACTTCCTGGCCGGCCTCGGCGTCCGCTTCTCGGTGCCGCTGGAGGGCCAGCTGCACGACCGGCACGTTCGCATCGCAGGGGCCGACGGCGGTTTCCTCACCGAGGCGGTGCGCGGACTGACCGGCCTGCGCCGCGACCCGGGCGGGGCCGTCCGCCGCGCCCAGATCGCGGGACAGCCCACCCCGCCGGTGGAGGAGTGGAGCGAGCTGGTGTCCAAGCGGCTGCACCTGATCCCGGCCTGGAACGACTTCACCCTGAGCCAGCTGAGCGCCGACGGCTTCGAGCTCCGCAAGCGGACCGGCGAGGGCCACGGCTGGGTGGGAATCGCCGGCGGCACGCGGGCCGAGGGATTCTGTTCGCTCAGCGGCCCCGGCGGCGGCTTCGGCATCGGAGTCCGCAACTTCTGGCAGTCCCACCCGGTCCAGCTGGACATCCGCGGCGCCGCCACCGCACAGGCAGAAGTGACCGCCTGGCTGTACTCGCCGGAGGCCCAGCCCATGGACCTGCGTTTCTACCACGACGGGCTGGGCCAGGAGACCTTTGAGGAACAGCTTGAAGGCCTCGAAATCACCTACGAGGACTACGAACCGGGATTCGGCAACCCCCGCGGCATCGCCCGGACCCACGAGCTGACGCTGTTCGCCTACGTCGCGACGCCGGACACCCGCGCCCTCGCCGCTGACGTGGAGGCCTCCTCAGCGCCGCCGCTCCTGCAGGCGTCACCTGAGTACCTGCACTCGGTCAGGGTCTTCGGCGACTGGGCGCCCGTGGACCGCAGCACGCCGGAGCGCGCCGGGCTGGAGGACAAGCTGGACTTCCTCTTCGACTTCTACGCCGGCCAGGTGGAGCAGCGGCGCTGGTACGGGTTCTGGAACTTCGGCGACGTGATGCACACCTACGACTTCGACCGGCACGCCTGGCGCTACGACGTGGGCGGGTACGCCTGGGACAACTCAGAGCTTTCCCCGGACCTGTGGCTCTGGTACATGTACCTGCGGTCCGGCCGGGCGGACGTGTTCCGTTTCGCGGAGGCGATGACCCGGCACACCGGCGAGGTGGACGTCTACCACCTGGGCGAGTGGCGCGGCCTGGGTTCCCGGCACAACGTGCAGCACTGGGGATGCAGCGCCAAGCAGCTGCGGATCAGCACGCCCGCGTACCGGCGCTTCTACTACTACCTCACAGCGGACGAACGCACCGGCGACCTGCTCTCCGAACTCGTGGACAGCGACCAGAACTTCCTGGGCCTTGATCCCGTCCGGAAGGTCCGGCCGGACAGTGCCACCTACCAGCCGGAGCGGAGCGCCCTCGGGGTGGGACTCGGCACCGACTGGGGATCCCTTGCCGCCACCTGGCTCACTGACTGGGAACGGACCGGCAACCCCCGTTCCCGGGACCGGCTGCTGGGCACCATGGCGGACATCGGCGCCCTGAAATACGGATTCCTCACGGGAGAGGCGCTGTACGACCTGGACAAGGGAAGGTTCGACGCCGGGCGCGAACGGATCCAGGTATCGCACCTTTCCGCGGTGTTCGGGCTGGTGGAAATCTGCAGCGAGCTCATCGGCCTGGTGCCGGATGCCTCGTTCGAACAGGCCTGGCTGCAGTACTGCCGGCTCTTCCTGGCCTCGGAGGAGGAACAGATTGCCGAGGTGGGCCAGCCGCTGGACGGCATCCACCTGACGCAGGCCCACAGCCGGCTCTCCGCCTACGCGGCGGCCCGCGCCGGGGATTCCGGGCTCGCCCGCCGGGCCTGGGACAGCTTTGCGGAAGGCGGCGAGCACCTCAACCACGGATCGGCGTTTAGCCTGCGGAAAATCAAACCGCCGTACGTCCTCGCCGCCGTTGATGAAGCGCCCACGGTGTCCACGAATGATGCCGCCCAGTTCGGCCTGGCGGTGATCCAGAACCTGGCCCTGATCGGGGAGCACCTCCCGGTACCCCAGCCCGTCCGCTGAGCCAGGGTGACCGGCTAGCTCCGGGAACTGTAGGCAGGCACGACAGCGGACGGTCCCTCAGGCGGGCCGGCCGCCGTCGTGCTTTCAGTAGCTTCGTTTTCAGTGACTTCCGGGTCTTCCCCGCGGAAGGCGCGGAGCATGGCTTCGCGGTCGAACTGGCCCTCCCACTTCGCCACCACGAACGTGGCTACGCAGTTCCCCAGCAGGTTCACGGAGACGCGCATGGAATCCATGAGGCGGTCGGCGCCAAGGAGCAGGGCAACGCCGGCCACGGGGAAGATGCCCAGGGCGCCGGCAGTTGCCGAGAGAGCCAGGAACGCGGAGCCGGGAACGCCGGCCATCCCCTTGGACGTGAGCATCAGGATGCCCAGGGCCACCAGCTGCTGGCCCAGGTCAAGGTTGTGCCCGAAGGCCTGGGCCAGGAACAGCAGCGAAATGGACAGGTACAGCGCGGCGCCGTCCAGGTTGAATGAATAGCCGGTGGGTACCACCAGGCCGGTGGTGGCGCGGGAGCAGCCGGCGTTGGTCAGTTTCGTCATGATGCGCGGCAGCACGGACTCGGTGGATGCCGTGCCCAGAGCCAGCAGGAACTCTTCCCGGCTGTACTTGATGAACTGCCACAGGGGCACGCGCGGGTACACCCAGGCCACCACGAACAGCAGCGCAATGAAGATGATGGCGGCGCCGTAGCAGGCGGCGATCAGCAGGGCATACGTGCTCAGCGAACCAAGGCCGTACTGGCCGATGATGAAGGCCATGGCGCCGAAAGCGCCCACCGGGGCAACGCGCATCACCCAGGTCATGATCTTGAAGAACAGCTCCAGCACCGTCTCCAGGAGATTGATTACGGGCAGGCACCGGTCACGGCCCACCACCACGATGGCCGCACCGAAGAACGCCGAGAAGCACAGCACCTGCAGCAGGCTGTTGGAGGCGAAGGCGCCCACCACGCTGGTGGGGATGATGCCCAGCAGGAACGCGCCGGCGTCCTTGGGCGGTGCCGTGCCGGTCTTGGCGTTGAGGGCGTCCTGGGACAGCGTGTTGGGATCGATGTTCAGTCCGGCGCCGGGCTGGACGATGTTGCCCACCACCAGTCCGAACACCAGGGCGAAGAGCGTGGCCCCCGTGAAGTACAGCAGGGCCTTCACACCGACCCGGCCCACGGCCTTCACGTCGCCCACGGCGGAAATTCCCGTGACAATCACCAGGAAGATCAGCGGAGCAATGATCATTTTGATCAGCTGGATGAAGCCGTCGCCCAGTGGCCGCAGGGCCGAGCCGAGGTCCGGCCAGAAGTGGCCGATCCCGATGCCGAGGCAGACGGCCACGAGGATCTGGAAGAAGAGCGACTTGTAGAGCGGCTTCTTGGGTGCCGGTGCGGTGTTTGCTTCGCGCGCCACGGCGGTCGGAGGAAATTTCATCAGGGCTGCCAATCAACGGGGAAAAGGCGCGCAGGTCGCCTCAGGACATGGGCAACGCTACGATCCCCGTGTTTCCGGCAGGCTAAATCCGTACTGCGGAATTGTTTAACCGCAAGATGGAAAAGAAATAGTTGGTGGCAGCAGGCCCGATGCTACACCTGGTCATCCCAAGTGCCGTCGGCCGCAGCGGCTTCCTCCGGCTTGCGCTCCTTGTGCTCCGCATCGGTGCCGCCGCTGCCAATGTACGACGCCGGAACGGTGCCGCCCGCCTGCGTCTGCTGTTCTTCCCGGATGTTCTTCGCCGCGCCCTGGCCCGGGTGGGGCTGCTGACCGACGGCGTCCGGGTCGCCCGGGCCGATCAGGTCGGCGGGGTCGGCTGCTGCTTCCTTGGGGTCGGTCATGGCGGCACCTTTCGTTCGGCGTTGCAGGTCTGTTGCCGCCGGTTCATTGGCTCCGGCGGCACCTCTAGCCTATTGGTTGATGTGGCTGGAGTGACCAGATTTCCGCTTGTTATATCTCGTGAGCTCGCGTTGCATAACTCGCGAAAATCCCGTCAAAAAAGGGGGCACATCTTCCCTAGCGCTGGGGCAAAAGCAGGCGCACGATTGTACTACCGGGCCACGAAAATGCAGTGCGCATCGCCCGGAGTCAAGCCCCCGCTGAGACCGGGAGTGCTGTTTGAAAATGGGTTGAAAACTGGCCGCCGCCTCACAGGGGAGTGTTATCGCGGTTGGACAGTCGTGCCCGAAAATGATCCACTCGCATCCTTTCTAGGAGCAAAACAAATGTCCATCACTACCCCAACAAAATCCCCCCTCGGAACCCGCTTTGCATTGATTTCGGCTGTTTCATTGGGTCTTATTGGAGGACCCGTTGCACTGGCCGTACCGGCTGACGCTTCAACGTCGCTTCGCGGTTGTACCGTGAACCCATTGAAGCCGACGGACGCGGGCAAGAATGTCGCTGAATTCAAGATCAGGATCGACTGCAACGGCAAGAAGGTCGTAGAAGTCCGCCAGAAGCGCTTTGAGAAGGACCGGCACGGGAAAGATGACCTCCTGGGCCGCTCCGAATTCAAGGAGAATTTCGACAGGCATGACGGCCGCGTCACCGTCAGCAAGAAGGACTGGATCGACAAGGACAAGGGCAAGGACCGCGTGTACCAGGAAGTGTCCTTCCGGGTGAAGAGCGGCAACAACTGGTCAGACTGGACCAAGTGGGAGAGGAGCGACGTCGCGACCATCCGCTGACCGCTGCACCGTTCCGCGCATCTGATCCGCTCAATGGATCTGCGCATCCTCGAGCCAGGGGCACGCTGCCCCTGGCTCTTCTTTGATTCAGCGACGACCGCCTGAAATGGATCGCCCTGTCGAAGGGTCCGCCGGGAGTGGGAGGCCAGGTTACCGGCTGGTGCCTGTAACGGTTGGTGAAGGACTCGTTGGGGAAGCGGATTCAGATGGCGTGACAGTGACTGTTGCCGTGCTGGTCTCCGTGCCGTCCGGGGTTGGCGTTCCGGACATTGACGAAGTGCTGCTCGGCGTCGAGGTGGTGGTTCCGGAGGAACCGCCTTCGGCTTCACCAAGGACCTCGTTGACCAAGTCCTCCAGCTCCTTCTGATCGGCGTCGCCAAGATTGGCACCGCCCTTGGTGGCCACCACCAGAAGGCGGCCCTGGGCTGCGGAAATCTGCATCAGCATGTCAGACTCGTTGCCGCCGCGCGTACTTATCGTGGCGAAGGTCTTCTCGCCTTCGGTTTCGGCCTGCAGTTCCTTGCTTGCGACGTCGTAGCCTTGCCCGAGCACCGAAACCTTGAAGCTCTCGCACTGGGCCATTTTGCCGCTCACTTCATTGAGCAAGGTGACGGCGTCGGGCCCCTCGCTGCCGGATTGGGCGGACAACGTGCGAGGTTGCTGACTCTCGGAGATCGCAATCGCCACGTCGCCGCTTTCGACAGTGTCCAGCAGGCCGGCCGTGGCAATTGTCTTGCACTCCGCCGGGTCGGTGGTGGCCGCGCTCATCAGCAAGCCGGCGATGCGGCTGCCCTGTTCCACCTGGTCCTTTGAATAGAGCCTCAGCTCGCTGCCGTCCGTGTCCGACTTGCCGGAGATGAGCTCGCGGAGCTCATCTTCGCTATAGACCTTGTCCTGCGCTGTGCTGGTTGTTGCACTGGCGGATGGTGATGGGCTTTGTCCCCCGCCACCCGTACACGCGGCCAAGGCGAGCACCGCCGCGGCTGCCAGGCCCAAAGCCGGAACAGTTTTCATGAGAACCACCCCTTCAGATAGCAAGCATGCTTATGGTCCATAGGGTACTCCTGCTGGCGCCTATTTCCGCCGACGATTTTGGGCGCGGACCGGCCCTAAGCGCGAACGGACATTTGAGGCCCGACTAAGCGGGTGCTCAAGTGTCCGCTCGCGCCCGCCGTCGAACACCTCCCGCACAAAGCACCGCCCGCATCCGTTGGGATGCGGGCGGCACGCTTGTCCCGCCGTCGGCCGCTAATACTTGCGGTATTACTTGGAGGTGCCGGCGTACCTGACTGACGGCATGGCCGGCGTTTCCATGCCTTCGCCGATGAAGAAGCTCGGGTGCGGGGGCTGGTTGTAGGCCACGTTTTCACGCGCTACGCCGGTCCGGTACATCGGGTCGTGCATGAGGGTGCGGAGCCGCACTTGGGTGGGGGCCGTGGTGGTGTAGATCCGCAGCTCCGTGCTGTCCGAGGACGGGAAAGCCAGCTCCTCGCGCCAGTCACCGAGCAGGTCGGCCTGCAGGGACGGGTTGCCCTTGGTGGTGTTGTTGGTCCTGGCGCCCGTGGCGGTCAGGAGCCTGTCGCTGCTTTCCGTCTCCCAGTTCCACTTCGAGACGGTGGGGACGCCGACGGAGGTGGCGGCATCGTAGTCGTGGTCCACGATCTCCCGCAGCAGGTCACCGTCCCACCAGGCCAGGAAGTTGGCGGCCGGGATGTTCTCCGCGATCAGTTCGCCCTTCGCGGACATCAGCTGGCCCACCGGCGAGTTCCACGCTGCAGTTCCGCCGATGGCCCAGCCCTCAGCGCCGGCGTAGCGGGGGTCGATGTCACCGGCTGCGCCGCGGCCGGTGTCCTTGATGGCCGGGATGCTCCAGAGGACTTCACCCGTGGCGGCGTCGCGGAACGTGGCACCCCGGTTGCCGCTCTGGCTCATGCTTTCGTGCACGGCGAAGGTTTCCGGGCCCGGGCGGGACGGATCCAGGTCGCTGGTGTGGATGGCGTCGCCATGGCCCAGCCTGGTGTTGTACAGGGGCTTGCCGTCGTCGTCGATGGTCATGGAGCCAAAGACGAACTCGTCTTTGCCGTCCTGGTCCACATCGGCCACGGAGAGGTTGTGGTTGCCCTGGCCCTTGTATTCGGCACCGGCGTCGTCGGAATCAAACTTCCAGCGCTTCACCAGCTTGCCGTTGACCAGGTCGTACGTGACCAGGACCGTGCGCGTGTAGTAGCCGCGGCTGAACATCATCGACGGGTGTTCGCCGTCGAGGTAGGCCACCGCGCCAAGGAAGCGGTCCACACGGTTGCCGTAGCCGTCACCCCAGGCGGCCACTGAACCGCGGGGCGGATCGTAGGCCACGGTGTCCATGGCGGTGCCGGTCTCGCCCTTGAACACCGTGAGGAATTCGGGACCGGACAGCACGTAGCCGGCGGTGTTCCGGTAGTCCGCGGCCGGGTCGCCGATCACGGTGCCGGCGGCGTCCTTGGTGCCGTCCGCGGTCTTCATCGACAGCTCGGCCCGGCCATCGCCGTCGAAGTCGTAGGCCAGCAGTTGCGTGTAGTGCGCGCCGGCGCGGATGTTGTGGCCGAGGTCGATGCGCCACAGCTTGGTGCCGTCCATCCTGTAGGCGTCCACGTAAACGTTGCCCGTGTAGCCGGACTGCGAGTTGTCCTTGGCATTGGACGGCGCCCACGTCTGGATGATCTCGTATTTGCCGTCGCCATCGAGGTCGGCCACGCTGGCGTCATTCGCGGAGTAGGTATACGGCTTGCCGTCCTTGGTGACGCCGTCGGCAGGCTTGTCCAGCTTGATGGCCAGGTAGTTCTGGGCCAGCGGCGAAAACTCTTCGGTGAGCTTGTCCTGGCCGTTTCCGTTGCCCACGGCCTTGATCACGTACTTGGAAGACGCCGTCCCTGCCGGATCCACGTACATGGTGCTGTTCCTGATCGGATCCACCGTGAGCTGCACGCCGTCGCGGATCACGTGGAAGCCAATACTGTCCTTGTCCAGGCCGAGCATCCGCCAACTCAGGGTGACGCCCTGGTCGGTGAGCACCGCCACCGGGGCGCGGTCCAGGTTTTCCACCTGGCGCTGGAGCCCCGCGGTACCGGACTGGGCTGGTTGGGCCTGGGCTGGTTGGGCGGGTGCCGGTTGGGCGGGTGCCGGTTGGGCGGGTGCCGCGTGGGCGGCCGCGGCGCCCGCGGCGCCCGCTGGCTGATTGGGAGCGGTTTGGGTTGGAGCGGTTTGGGTTGGAGCGGCCTGGGCCAGGGGAACCCCGGTAAAGGCCAGGGCGGCTGCGGCCAAAGTTGCTGCGGCGGCCAGGGGCGCAGACTTCCGCGCGGCGCCCTTCGTGCTCTGAGTGGACCATTTCGCGGGGTATGCCAAGAACATCTCCTTTGATGCCGGCGGGCAGGTAACCTGCCGCGCCATGAGGGGGTTGTATCGTTTCATTTCGTTGCCGACAACATCCACGTGAATTTCGCGAGGGGTTGGTCGGACGGGAAAGAAAGCGCTTTCCGCCCCTAAGGTTTATCAGCGCGACAGGACGGCGGTCAATACTCCGGCGATATTAAATGGGAGAAAATGTGCAGTTGTGTTGTGGCGCATCACAGCACTCCACAATTAATCCAGTCGGTGTATTATTTCGAGCGGACCACGGTTTGCGTGAGCATTCCCTCATCAACACCCATGAGCAAGGAGCTGTCATGACCCTTCCGGAGCAAGCTACGGGAGAGCCAGCTGCCCGGCCAGCTTCCGGCACAAGGCCGGGCCACCCTCGGGCCGGGGTCGCAGCCCGGGGTTGCTTGATTGGCTTCCTGGGAGGATTGCTGGGCCTGGGCCCGTGGCTGATGACCGGAGCGCGGCTACCTCTGCAGAACCTGTGGGGTGCAGAGGTCATGCCGGAGCAGATGCCCGTCTCGTTATTGCCACTGAGCCAGTACGAACTCACTACGATCGTCGCGCTGTTGACCGTAGGCGGTGCAGCGGCAGGACTGACGGTGTACATCCTGCTCCCCACCCAGAAGCGGCTGGCCACGTGGTGGGCGGCAGCCGGGGTTCTTGCGGTCCAGCTCGGGGCGGCCGTCCAGTCATTCACGGTGCTCGACGGCGGCCTGGCGGGCGGGTGGATGGCCAGCCTCTACTTCGCCGGGCTGCTCGGGGGCGTGGCCGCATCCCTCGCCGCATCCCTGGTGGCGCTCCTGCTGCTGGCCTCCAAGTCCCGGGGCCTGACCGCATTGGGGGCCGGACTTGTGGCTGTGCCGTTCGCTTCATGGGCGGTGGAGTGGGTTGTCGGCTTTGTCGGGCACGTGAATGTCCCCGTCGCGGTGCCGTCCGTTGCCCGCTGGATTCCCGCCCTCCTCGTCGGTTGCGCCCTGGCATGGTGCGGGCTTCGACCGGCGCGGCGGGCCGCGGTGTGGCTCGTGAACCTCGCCCTCCTGTGGGTGGTTCCCGCCCTCTTCATCTCGGTGAACTACGTCCTTGGGTCACGCGTACTGGCGGGCGATATGCAGGAGACGCTGCTAATGGGCCGGCAGATCCTGGCAGCCACTCTCGGGCCCAAAGGCGGAGCGCTTCCGACAGTCCTCCTGGCCCTGGCCGTCGCACTGGCGGGGCTGGGCATCCGTTATGTTGCCGCTCGCAGGCGGCCGGGGCAAGGCTCCTCAACTTTGTCCTCACGCTGAACCGCCGCCCGGCCAGCATCTGGGGCAGGAGCCGATTTGAGAACAGCCGGGCCGCTCCCCAAAGGCTATTTCTATCTACAATTTAAGTGGCGGCAATGGCGGCAACCAGCTGCACGGGCCGCACCACAAGGAGGACCGCAATGGGTTTGGGTGACAGGATCCACAACGCCGCGGAGAGGCTTCACGGCAAGGGAAAGAAAGCCGCCGGGGAGATCAGTGGCAACGACCGCATGAGGGCCGAAGGCAAGGGCCGCGCAGTCAGGGCCGACTTCAAGCAGGCAGGCGAAAAGATCAAGCACGCTTTCAAGCGGCACTAAATACGAACAACCGGACGGGCGGCCCCGCCAGGGGCCGCCCGTTTTTCTGTGCGTGGCCGCAGCCGACGCCGGCCCGGGCTCTTGCGCCGCGATACCCCCGCCGCTTCGCCGGCCCTAATGGTTGACGTCCACGCCCGACTGGACCTACACTTTTCATACAGCAGAATATAACTTCCACAATACGAAATAACTTCGGAAGTTACTGTTAGACCGACGGAATCACCGGACCACGCAAGGACATGACAATGACGTACACAGTGAACTGCTCCATCCTGCTGACGGAACTGCCGCTCCTGGAGCGGCCCGCCGCAGCGAAGGCCGCCGGCTTTGACGCCGTCGAATTCTGGTGGCCCTTCGAAACCTCCGTCCCCACCGACGCCCAGGTCACCGAGTTCGAGAACGCCATCACCGACGCTGGCGTTCAGCTCACCGGCCTGAACTTCAACGCCGGCAACATGCCCGGCGGCGACCGCGGCCTGGTCTCCTGGCCCGCACGCTCCGCCGAATTCCAGGACAACATCGACGTTGTCGCCGGCATCGGCGAGCGCCTCGGTTGCAAGGCCTTCAACGCCCTCTACGGCAACCGCATTGACGGCGAACCGGCCGAAAACCAGGACGCCATCGGCGCCGAAAACCTCGCGGCGGCAGCGGCCGGCGTCGCCCGCATCGGCGGCACCGTCCTGCTGGAACCCGTCAGCGGCGCCCCCAGGTACCCGCTCCTCAAGGCCCAGGACGCCCTCAACGTCATCGCCCGGGTCAGGGAGGAATCCGGCGCTGAGAATATCAAGCTCCTCGCCGACTTCTACCACCTGGCAGTGAACGGTGACGACGTCGCCGCCGTCATCGAAAAGCACGCGAAGGACTTCGGCCACATCCAGATCGCCGACAACCCCGGCCGCGGGGCTCCCGGAACCGGAGAGCTTCCCCTCGGCGAATGGATCGCCCGCAGCCGCGAACTCGGCTACGAGGGCTACATCGGCCTCGAATACAAGGAACCGGCGGAGACCGCCTTCAGCTGGGCCATCCGCCAGCGCGTCTCCCAGTAGTCCCCTAGCCCAACTGAGTAGCAGCAGGTGTCGTTTTGAGCCCTCAAAACGACATCTATTGCGACCTAGTTGGGTCCGGCTTCCTCAATCACCACAAAGACTTCAGAAAGAGAACCACAATGAGCAATGTTGCAGTCATCGGACTCGGAATAATGGGCCTGCCCATGGCCATCAACCTGGTCAAGGCCGGCCACACCGTCACCGGCTTCAACCGCAGCCAGGACAAGATCGACAAGCTGGTCTCCGAAGGCGGCAAGGGTGCCACGAGCATCGCGGACGCCGTCAAGGACGCCGACGTCGTCATCACCATGGTGCCGGACTCCCCCGATGTCGAAGGCGTAGTCAGCGGCAAGGACGGCGTCTTTGCCAACGCCAAGAAGGGCACCTTGTGGATTGACGCTTCCAGCATCCGCCCGGACGTGGCCAAGCGCCTGTCCGAGGACGCAGCCGCAGCAGGCATCCGCCCGCTTGACGCTCCCGTTTCCGGCGGCGAGCAGGGCGCCATCGACGCCGCACTCTCCATCATGGTGGGCGGCGACGCGGCAGACTTCGAGGCAGCACAGGACGTCCTCAACGCCGTCGGCAAGACCATCGTCCACGTTGGCCCGTCCGGCTCCGGCCAGACCGTCAAGGCAGCCAACCAGCTGATTGTCGCCGTCAACATCGAGGTCCTGGGCGAGGCCATCGCCTTCCTTGAGGCCTACGGCGTGGACACCGACGCAGCCCTCAAGGTCCTCGGCGGCGGCCTCGCAGGCTCCAAGGTCCTGGACCAGAAGGGCCAGAAGATGCTCGACCGCAACTTCGACCCCGGCTTCCGCCTTGCCCTCCACCACAAGGACCTCGGCATCGTCACCTCCGCAGCCCGCGAAGCCAACGTCGCCGTCCCCCTCGGCGCCGTCGTCGCACAGCTCGTCGCCGCCACCGTCAACCAGGGCGACGGCGGACTCGACCACTCGGGCCTCTTCAAGCAGGTCCTCCAGCTCAGCGGCCGGAAGTAACCCTCCCCCACCTCCCTAAGAGTTTTTGTCCAGATAATCGGCCCAACTAGCCCTTTATCTCCCGGTATCTGGACAAAAACTCGCTTCAGCACACCCAAAATCAGCCCGCAAAGGGCACCCCAAAGACTTCTTAGGAGCACACCATGAGCAAGATGCGTACCGTTGATGCAGCGGTTGCCATCCTGGAAAAGGAAGGCGCCATCGAGGCGTTCGGCCTGCCAGGCGCGGCAATCAACCCCTTCTACTCCGCCATGCGGGCCCACGGCGGCATCCGCCACACGCTGGCCCGCCACGTTGAAGGCGCCAGCCACATGGCCGACGGGTATTCCCGGGCCAAGGACGGCAACATCGGCATCTGTATCGGCACCTCCGGCCCTGCCGGCACCGACATGATCACCGGGCTGTACGCGGCCTGGGCCGACTCCATCCCCATGCTCTGCATCACCGGCCAGGCACCCGTGGCCAAGCTGCACAAGGAAGACTTCCAGGCCGTGGACATCGAGTCCATCGCCAAACCCGTCACCAAGATGGCCATGACCATCCTGGAGCCCGGCCAGGTTCCCGGCGCCTTCCAGAAGGCCTTCCAGCTGATGCGCTCTGGCCGCCCCGGTCCCGTGCTGCTGGACCTGCCGATCGACGTGCAGATGGCCGAGATCGAATTCGACATCGACACCTACGAACCCCTGCCCGTTGAGAAGCCCAAGGCCAGCCGCAAGCAGCTGGAAAAGGCCCTGGACATGCTGACCGCAGGCGAGCGCCCGCTGATCGTGGCCGGCGGTGGCATCATCAACGCGGGCGCCTCCGAGCAGCTGGTGGAACTGGCCGAACTGCTGGGCGTTCCGGTGATCCCCACCCTGATGGGCTGGGGCTCCATCGCCGACGACCACCCGCTGATGGCCGGCATGGTGGGCCTGCAGACCTCGCACCGCTACGGCAACGAGAACTACCTGCGCAGCGACTTCGTGATCGGGATCGGCAACCGCTGGGCCAACCGCCACACCGGCGGGCTGGACACCTACACTGCCGGCCGCAAGTTCGTGCACATCGACATCGAGCCCACCCAGATCGGCCGCGTCTTCTCTCCGGACTTCGGCATCGCGTCCGACGCCGGCGCTGCCCTGGAAGGCCTGATTGAGCTGGCACGCGAACGCCGGGCAGCCGGATCCCTGCCGGACTACTCCGGCTGGGCCGCCGAGTGCGCCGAGCGCAAGGCCAGCCTGCACCGCAAGACGCACTTCGAGAACATCCCCATCAAGCCGCAGCGCGTCTACGAGGAGATGAACAAGTCCTTCGGCAAGGACACCACGTACGTGTCCACCATCGGCCTGTCCCAGATCGCCGGCGCCCAGATGCTGCACGTGTTCGGCCCGCGCAAGTGGATCAACGCCGGCCAGGCCGGTCCCCTGGGCTGGACTGCCCCGGCCGCCCTGGGCGTTGTCCGCGGCAAGCCGGAGGAGACCGTTGTTGCCCTGTCGGGTGACTACGATTTCCAGTTCATGATCGAGGAACTGGCTGTAGGCGCGCAGTTCAACCTGCCGTACATCCACGTGGTGGTGAACAACTCCTACCTGGGCCTGATCCGCCAGTCCCAGCGCGGTTTCAACATGGAGCAGAACGTTTCCCTGGCGTTCGAGAACATCAACAGCCCCGAAACCAACGGCTACGGCGTGGACCACGTCAAGGTTGCCGAAGGCCTGGGCTGCAAGGCCATCCGGGTGGAGGACCCCAACGACCTGGGCTCCGCGTTCGACAAGGCAAAGGCGCTGGCCGGCGAGTTCAAGGTTCCCGTGGTTGTTGAAGTGATCCTGGAAAAGATCACCAACATCTCCATGGGCGTGGAAATCAATGCGGTCAACGAGTTCGAGGAACTGGCCGAGACCCGCGCGGACGCCCCCACCGCCATCCTGGCGATGCAGGCCTAATCATGCGGATCGTGATCGCACCGGACAAGTTCAAGGGCTCACTGTCCGCCCCGGACGTTGCCCGGCACCTGGATGCGGGGCTGCAGGCGGCCACCGGCCACAACCTGGACGTCCTCCGGATTCCGGTGGCCGACGGCGGCGAGGGCACCCTCGACGCCGCCGTCGGCTCCGGCTTCACCCGCCGGAGCGCCCTGGTCAGCGGCCCCACCGGGCAGCCGCTCCGGGCGGAGTTTGCGGTCCGCGGCCGCGAAGCGGTCATTGAAATGGCCGCCGCTTCGGGGCTTGCGGTCCTGCCGGGCGACACGCCGGGTTCCGCCACCGCCAGGAACGCCACCAGCCTGGGCACCGGCGAACTGATCCGGGCAGCGCTCGACGCCGGATGCCGGCAGATCATTTTGGGTGTCGGCGGGAGCGCCAACACCGACGGCGGCGCCGGCGTCCTGCAGGGACTCGGCGCGCAGCTCCTCGACGCCGAAGGCAACGAGCTGCCGCACGGCGGCGCGGCCCTCGCCCGGTTGGACCGGATCGATTTCTCCGGCTTCGACACCCGGCTGGACGAGGCGCGCTTTGTCCTTGCCAGCGATGTGGACAACCCGCTGCTCGGAGCGGAAGGTGCCGCGGCGATCTTCGGCCCGCAGAAAGGCGCCACCCCGGAGGACGTCGCAATCCTCGACGCTGCGGCCTCGCACTTCGTGGACGTGCTCGCCGCCGAGATCGGGCCCCGCGCGCTGAAGGCCGCTGACGCACCGGGTGCCGGGGCGGCGGGCGGCGTGGGCTACGCCGCCATCGCGGTCCTGGCCGCGACGCGCCGGCCGGGCATCGACGTCGTCCTGGAATTCACCGGACTCGCGGACCGGCTGGCCGGTGCGGACCTGGTGATCACCGGCGAAGGCAGCCTGGACGAACAGAGCCTGCTCGGCAAGACGCCCATGGGCGTGGCACGGGCGGCTGCACGGTCCGGCGTTCCGGTGGTGGCCGTCTGCGGCCGGACCACGCTGACGCCGGCGCAGCAGAAGGATTCCGGCTTCCGGCAGGTCTACCCTCTGACCTCGCTGGAGGCCAAGGTAGAAATATGTATAGCCGAAGCAGGACCCCTGCTCGAACAATTGGGAAAGAACATCGGCATGGAGCTGGCGGACCTGGTCCCGGCCGGTTCCACCCCGCCTGGTTCCACCCCGCCAGTGAACAGCGTCCGCACTAAGGAGCCCCTCAATGTCTGAAGAAAGCTTTGACCTCGTCATCCGGGGCCAGCGCGTCCTCACCACCGCCGGTATCGCGGCACGTGAAGTAGGCGTGCGCGGCGGCAAGATTGTCGCCATCGAGCCGCTCGGCAACGGCCTGTCCGGCGCGGAAGTGATCGAACTCGCCGACGACGAGACCCTCATTCCCGGCCTGGTGGACACCCACGTCCACGTCAACGAGCCCGGCCGCACCGAGTGGGAGGGCTTCGCGTCCGCCACCCGTGCCGCCGCAGCCGGCGGCGTCACCACCATCATCGACATGCCGCTGAACTCCATCCCGCCCACCACCACGGTAGAAGGCCTCAAGCTCAAGCGCGAAGTGGCCGAGGACCAGGCGTTCGTGGACGTCGGGTTCTGGGGCGGCGCCGTGCCCGGCAACAAGGCGGACCTCCGCCCGCTGCACGACGAAGGCGTGTTCGGCTTCAAGTGCTTCCTGTTGCACTCCGGCGTGGATGAGTTCCCGCACCTCGAGGCGGACGAGATGGAAGAGGACATGGCCGAGCTCAAGTCCTTCGACTCGCTTATGATCGTCCATGCCGAAGACTCCCACGCGATCGACCGCGCACCCCACCCCGGCGGCGACCACTACTCCACGTTCCTGGCTTCCCGCCCCCGCGGCGCCGAGAACAAGGCCATCGCCGAGGTGATCGAACGCGCCCGCTGGACCGGCGCCCGCGCCCACATCCTGCACCTGTCCTCCTCTGACGCGCTGCCGATGATCGCCTCAGCCAAGCGCGACGGCGTGCACCTCACCGTCGAGACCTGCCCGCACTACCTCACGCTCATGGCCGAGGAAATTCCCGACGGCGCCACCGCGTACAAGTGCTGCCCGCCCATCCGCGAGGCTTCCAACCGCGAGCTGCTGTGGAAGGGCCTGCAGGAGGGCACCATCGACTGCATCGTCTCGGACCACTCCCCGTCGACCCTCGACCTGAAGGACCTGGAAAACGGCGACTTCGCCGTGGCGTGGGGCGGCGTCTCATCGCTGCAGCTGGGCCTGTCGCTGATCTGGACCGAGGCCCGGCACCGCGGCATCCCGCTGGAGCAGGTTGTTTCCTGGATGGCCGAGAAGCCCGCGGCCCTGGCGCGCCTCTCCAACAAGGGCCAGTTGGCGCTCGGGTATGACGCCGATTTCTCGGTGTTCGCGCCGGATGAGGCCTTCGTGGTGGACGTCTCCAAGCTGAAGCACAAGAACCCTATTACGCCGTATGACGGCAAGGCGCTCTCCGGAGTGGTCCGGAAGACATTCCTGCGCGGACATGAAATCGACGGCCAGACCCCGGGCGGCAAGCTCATCCGCCGCGGCGGCGTCTGAGGCATCACACCATGGCTGTCCAGGTACATTCCCCGCGCGGCATATGTGCGGCGGGTCCGGCGTCGCCGGGCCCGGCGCTCAAGGCCCATGGCCTGGCCGTCTGGGTGACCCCGGACGGCGACCAGGACATTGACGACGCCGTGATGGCGCGCGCCGCGGAACTGTTGCTGGCGCGTGCCCTGAAGATTGCTCCGGAGGCGGAAGTCCACGTTTGGCCCGCCGCCGGAGCTGCAACTTCCGCTGCCCATGCTGCCCCGCCGGGGGGACCGCACGGGCCAGCCGGCAGCGGAACCCAGGTGCCGTCGTCGTCCGTTCCGGAGGACTCCCCGGAGGACGACGACGGCGCAACTCCCCTCCCGCCGTTGGCCGGACCGGCCAGCCTGGTTTCAGTGGACCTTGCCGCCGGCGAGGTCCAGCTGGACGGGGCGCCGGTGCCGCTGACCGGCGTCGAATTCAAACTCCTGCGCTATCTCGTGGAGAATTGTTCGCGGGCCATCAGCAGGGAAGAGCTCCGGCTGTTCCTGGAATCATTCGATTCCCCCGCAGCGGCCTCCCGTTCCATCGATGTGTACGTTGGCCGAGTGCGGCGGAAGCTGCGCCGCGGCCGGCATGCGATCGCCACGGTGCGCGGCGGCGGCTACCAGTTCGTCCCCGGTCCCCACGCCAAAGTGCGTGGACCTGCGGAATACTGCATCTGAGAAAACATGAGGAACACCATGACCCCCATTGACCAGGCCACCATGGCTTTCACGCCCACAGCGCTCACCGGCACGGCTCTCACCGGAAGGCTCCAGCCGGGCACCTCGGCTCCGGATTTCACCCTGCCGGACGCCGCCGGGAAGGCTGTATCCCTCGCGTCCTACCGAGGCAGGAACGTGATCGTCTACTTCTACCCGAAGGCCGCCACTCCCGGCTGCACCACCGAGGCCTGCGACTTCCGCGACAACCTGGCGTCGCTGCAGGTCTCCGGCTACGAGGTCATCGGCATTTCCCCGGACGCCCCCGCGGCACTCGCAGAGTTCACGGGAGATTTCAGGCTGAACTTTCCGCTGCTCTCCGATCAGGACAATGCCGTCGCTGTGGCGTACGGAGCCTGGGGCGAGAAGGTCCTCAACGGCGAAATCACCGAGGGCGTACTGCGCTCCACCGTGGTCATTGGCGCTGATGGCAGCGTCACGCTGGCCCGCTACCAAGTGGACGCACAGGGCCACGTCGCTACCCTCCGCGGGGAGCTGGGGCTGTAAGAGGCAGCGCTTCGGCGCCGTGCGGCCTGGTCATACCCGCTGCATGGGCCCGGCACAGCAACGGCACAGGTGTTATGGGGAACGTTGCATGGACCATCTCCGAGCTTGAAAGCAGCAGTCCATGCGACGTTCCCCCCGCACCGTCCTATCCTCGTCCCTTGTCGCGTTCACCCTGGCCCTGACAGGGTGCGGAGCCGGCGCGGCTACGGACCCCTCGGGGACGGCACCATCCGCGGCCTCCGCGGGCAGTGGCGCAGCCACGGAATCAGGCGCAGAAGCCAACGCCGGAACAACGACGGCGGAGACCACCCTCTTCGCCGACGGCGCCTCCCATGAAGTCAGCATTGAATGGGACGAGGCTGCCTACGCCGACATGATCGCCGCCTACGAGGCAGACGGGTCCAAGGAATGGATCCAGGCGGACATCACCATCAACGGCACGCTCGTCTCCGGCATCGGCGTGCGGCTTAAGGGCAACTCGACGCTGCGCAGCCTCAGCGGCGACGGCAACGGGCCCGGACCAAAGGGCGGCGGGGCTGCGGTTTCGTCCGGCATTTCCTCCGACGTTCCGGAATCCCTGCCGCTGCTGATTGACTTCGATAAGTACATTGACGGCCAGACTTACCAGGGGATCACCCAACTCTCGCTGCGCCCGGGCTCGCCGGTCCTGAACGAGGCCCTGGCGCTGGCCCTCACCGGGGCGAGCGGCCAGGCCACGCAGCGCTACGCCTACACCACCTACTCCGTGAATGGCAGCACCACCCAGACCAGGCTGCTGGTCGAAAACCCGGATGAAGCCTATGCCGACGCCCTCTTCGACACCCCGGGCGTGCTCTATAAGTCCGACGCGGAGTCCAGCTTCACGTATCAGGGCGATGACCTTGCAACGTACGAGGACCAGTTCAAACAGCTCAATGCGGAGGACACCGAGGACCTTCAGCCCATCGTCGATTTCCTCAGATGGCTCTCCGAAGCCAGCGATGAAGAGTTTGATGCCGAGCTGGCCAACTGGGTGGATGTGGAATCGTTCGCACGCTATGCGGCCACGATGAACCTGCTGGTCAACGGCGACGACATGGCCGGCCCCGGCCAGAACTACTACCTCTGGTACGACCTCGACACCAAGAAGATCTCCGTCATTTGCTGGGACCTGAACCTGGCCATGACGGGCAACGCCACGGCCTCCCCGGATGAGGAAGTCTCCATTGGCGGAGGCGCAGGCATCGGCGGAGGCATGCAGCGGCCTCCAGGCGAAAATGCCGACGCCGGGGCACCTCCGGCGGGGGCTCCGGCCGAGGCCGGGGCACCTCCGGCGGGGGCAGCCCCGGGCGGTGCCAGGGGCGGCAACGAGCTCAAGGAGCGGTTCCTTGCCTCCGAGGCGTTCCAGTCCCTGTACGACAACGCCTACGCGGACCTCTATGAGCAGCTGTTCGCCAGCGGGACCGCCGCTGGCCTCTTGGACAAGATCATCGCCGTCGTGCCCCCCAGCGATGACCTCACGCAGGAGGAACTGGCGGAGCAGACCGACACGCTCCGCACGTTTATCCAGGAACGCACCGAGGCACTCAGGGACCAGGTCTAGGCGTTACTGGGAGGTCCCCTGGCCGGCCGGCGGAATACTGCCTCTGAACCTGTGGTTGTTTCAGTAGAACCGACTGAGTACCACGCGCTTTTGTCAGAAATCAGACTCCAGAAGGACCATCATGAGCCCCAACCTGACCACCAAACTCCAGCCCGGAACCCAGGCACCGGACTTCACCCTGCCTGACGCTGAAGGCAAGCCGACATCCTTGGCCGATTACCGCGGCAAGAACGTCATTGTGTACTTCTACCCGGAAGCGGCCACCCCCGGCTGCACCACCGAGGCCTGCGACTTCCGCGACAGCCTCGCATCCCTCCAGGGTTCCGGTTACGAGGTCCTGGGCGTCTCCCCCGACGCCCCCGAAAAGCTGGCCCACTTCACCGGCGACTTCGCACTGACCTTCCCGCTCCTGGCCGACGAGGACCACGCCGTGGCGCTGGCCTACGGCGCCTGGGGCGAAAAGCTGCGGGACGGCGAAGTCACCGAAGGCATCGTCCGCTCCACCGTGGTGCTCGATCCTGAAGGCAAAGTGAAGCTGACCCAGTACCAGGTCAAGGCACAGGGCCACGTCGCAGCGCTGAAGGAAGCCCTGGGCGTCTAGGACGCTCTCTCACTTTTCGCAACAAAAACCGGAACCCTCTCTCACCCATGAGAGAAGGTTCCGGTTTTTCCTGTAGTTAGTGAGAGAGGGTTCCGGCTGCGTTCAGCCAGATCAGATGCGGACCGGGTCGGGTGCCGCTGCGGAGTGACGGACCTGCGCCGGGGTGAAGCGGGCGCCGGCGTCGGGGAAACCGGGAACCGCAATGCGCGCGTGGCTGTGGACCTCGGTCACGGTGTCCCGCGTATGCCCGGCGATTTTGGCCATCGTGGTGACCCACATACCGTCCATGGCCTTGACCCGGCTGATCAGCTGTTCGAGGGCCGCGGCCTTGGAAGGCCGGCCGGAGATGAACGGATGGTTCGTCAGCACAAAACAGCTTCCGGCCGCGTGGTGCGCCTCGGCTTCCAGCGTCCACATTTCGAGGACCTTGGCGGGGCTTTCGATGACTCCGCTGCCGGTCACCCCGGGGTAGAAGGCATACTGCTCCCAGTCGTCGAGCGCCCAGTCGACCGGGATTTCGACCAGGTCCCTGGAGTCGCCCTCGGCGACGCTGAAGCGGTACGGCGCATCGCCGTCGAGCAGGCTGGAGTCGTAGAGGAAGCCCCTATCCGCCAGCAGGGCCGGCGAGTGCCAGTTCAGCTCCCACCAGGGAGCGCGGTAGCCGACCGGCCGCACGCCCGCAACCTTGGCCAGTGCTTCCAGTCCCCGGTCGATGTACCGCGCCTCGGTGGCTGCGTCGATGCCCTGCATGGGTTCGTGCAGGTAGCCGTGGTGGGCGATCTCGTGCCCTGCGTCCACGATCCGGCGCACCACGTCGGGGTAGCTTTCGGCGGTGAAGCCGGGGATGAAGAAGGTGGCCTGGATGTCCTGGCGCTGCAGGATCTGCAGCAGCCGCGGTACCGCAACCTTGGGTCCGTAGGACTGGTGGGTCATGAGGGACATCCGGCGCGTGCTGGTGGGGTCGTGGGCGATGGTGCATGACTCCGCGTCCACGTCGAAGGTGAAGGATGCGGCCGCCCTGTACCCGTCGGGCCAGGTGATGGGATGGGCGGAGTCCGGGAAGGCGGGGAATTCCATGGTCCGATTCCTTTCTAGAGCGAGACGGCGGTGGTCGGGCGGGCTGCCGGGTCCGGGACATCTGACTCGGGCGACTCAGGGACGGTTACCGCGGCCGGCTGCGGTTCTGCGCCGACCAGAAACTTGCGGTGAAACCGGGGGCCCAGGACGGCGTAGCTGGCGGCACTGCTGAGTCCGCCGGCGAGCCAGGACAGGTCCCAGCCGCCCAGGGCCACGGCGATGGGGCCCTGCATTGCCGGGACCAGCCCGTACATGAACAGCCAGGTGGCGAAGATGCCGACCAGGAGGGATACGATGCCGGCCCAGTTGACGCCGGGGAGCCGCTTGGTGCCCACACCGTCGAACAGCCGTGCAGGGTCGCCGGGCCAGCGCTTCTCGATCCAGAAGTAGTGCACCAGCATCACACCGCCCCAGGCCGCCACCCATGCGACGAGTCCGATGAGCCAGGCGTCCAGCACGGCGGCGAAGTCCTCCTGGAAGATGAAGAAGACGACGGCGGCCAGCGAGAACACGCCGACGAACAGGTTCAGCTTGCGGCGGCTGATGGTGATGTCGAGGGCCTGCGTCGCGACGGAGAAGGTGTAGATGTTCAGGATGTTGGTGGCGATGGGTCCGTGCAGGACCATCAGCAGCACCGGAAGTGCGAGGACTCCGAAGTTCTGGACGATGAGTTTTCCGGGATCGATCTCGCCGCTGTTGGTGGCGAGGCTGGCACCCAGGATTCCGAGCCAGACAACGGGGATGAACTGACCCAGGACCGAGGCCAGGTAGACCCTACGCTTCGGCACTTCGGTACTGACGAAGCGGGAGTAATCGGCGGCATAGGTGAACCAGGTGATCCCCCAGCCGATGCCAATGGCCGTCATGACGGCGCTCATCGCGGCGATCCGCTCCGAGCCTTCGAGGATGTTGCCCGCCGGTCCGGCGTAGGTCCAGTTGATCTTCATGCCGAACCAGGCGACGGCGGACATCACCGCGAGGATGATGATGGTGGGCGGCACCGTCCACTTCTCAAATGCCGCGATGGCCTTGTAGCCGAACCAGGCGATGGCCACCTGCGCAGCCATGATGGTCGTGGCGACGCCGATCTTCCAGCCGTAGTTGTGGGCCGTGGGGTCAACCCAGCCGAGGGTTCCGAACAGCGCCATCACCAGGTCCAGGATGATCCACGTGTTCACCGCACACCAGCCGATCACCAGCAGCGCCTGGATGGCAGCGGGCAAATAGTTTCCGCGCCTGCCGAACGCCGCACGGGCCAGCACCATGCCGGTGGCCCCGGTCTTCTGGCCGAGCAGGACGAAGCAGCCGAACAGGAGCATGCCGATCAGGTTCCCCAAAACCAGAACGATAACCGTGTCAGCGAAGCCGAGGCCGAGGTGGATGCCCAAAGCACCGAGCACCCAGTTGATCGGCGCAAGGTTGGCTCCCGCCCAGATCCAGAACTGACCGGAGACCTTCCGGGTCCGCTGTGATTCGGGGATGGGCTGAAGCCAGGCTTCAACGTCTTCGCCGGCGACGGGCACCGGGCCTGCCGGGACTGCAGTGGAGTTGTGTTGCATGTGGGGCCTCCATAGGGAGAAAAGGGGGATACCGCAAGGTTATGTGCCGCAGGCCACACTCAACAAGATACGATATGTACAGGAAAATGACCCTTTGCATGACGGAGCGTAATGCCACTACACCTCAGTGAAATCCTGAAACATGCCACCCTCACCGCCGCTGATCCCGTGATCCGCGCAGGCGCTTCCGCAGTGGCCAATACGCAATTGCGGTGGGTCCACTCCAGTGAGGTTTTGGATATCGCCCCGTTGCTGAGCGGCGGCGAGCTGCTTCTGACCGGCGGCGACGCGTTGGCTTCGGCATCGGATGGCCGCCGGGTGGAGTACGTCCGGCAACTGGCCGCCCGGGGGGTCGGCGCCCTGGCGGTGGAAACGGGACAGACCCTGGCCTCGATTCCACCGTCAATGGTCCAGGCGGCGGAAAGCGCCGGGCTTCCCCTCATTGAATTGCGCAAGGTAGTGCCCTTCGTGGGCATTATGCAGGCCATCAATTCGATGCTGGTCAGCGAATCGGTGGCGCACCTGCGCCGCGCAGACGAAGCCAGCCATGCCATGGCCGTTGAACTGGCCCACGGGAGCAGCCTCGATCAGATCCTGGCAGTACTGGCCGGACTCATTGACGCGACGCTGGAGCTCTCGTCGGTGTCCGGCGTGACCCTCGGCAGCGCGGGACCGGATACCCCGGGCCCGGACGGCGGCGGCCCTGACAGCGCCGGTTCTAACAGCGCAGGCTCTAACAGCGCAGGCGTGGACAGGGCGGACACGCAGCCGTCGGACGGCTCCACTCCAGGCGGCTCCACTCCGGGCGGCGGTTCCGCAGCAGCCAGCTCCCGGGCAACCAGCTCCGGGACGGCGGAAAGCCCCAGGCTGGCAGCCGGGCCTGGCGCCGACGGCACGTTGATTAGCATCGACGTTCCGGTCCGCGGCGTTCCCTCCGCCCGGCTGGTCATCAATGTTCCGGCCCATGGCGACGTCAACCTGGCTCGTGTTGCCGGCGGGCGCTGCATTGACATCCTTTCGCTGGCGCTGCTTCAACGGATGCCACCCGGGCTGAAAGAGGTGGCCGGGACCGCGCTCCTGCGTGCTGTCAGCTCCGGGAGCCAGCCTTGGCGGCTTCAACAACTGTCTCCGGCTGCCGGGATCCCGCCTTCTGCCACAGTCGTCGCCGTCGTCGTCAGGACGTCCACCTCGCAGCAGCTGCGGGCGGCCATGGACAAGATCCTGAAGCGCTCAGCCCAGCAGAGTGCCAGCTACGTGGACAACGCGGAGCTCCTGGCGCTTGCCGCCCTTCCCTTTGACGGGGCGGTGGCCGCACGCGCCGAGCTCGTGACAGCGTTGCGGGAGTTGCCGGTTGAGGCCGGGACCATGACGGCGGTGGGTCCCCTGGCGTCCGGGATCGAGAACGCGCCGTGGTCGCTGTCCGAGGCGAAGTGCGCCCTGGATCTTGCCGTGAACGGTTCGCTTCGGGCAGTGGCCCGGCCGCTGTCGGAAACCGAAGGTGTGGTGCTCGACGTCGAACACCTCGCCGTGGAGCGCCTGGTGGCGCAGCATCTGGACCAGGGCGTGCGGCAGGATTTCGTCCGCCAGCAGTTGGGGCCCGTGCTGGAGCACGACGCGCGGCGGAACTCCCAGCTCCTGGCAACGCTGGCAACCTGGCTCGACTCCGGCTGCAATACAGCGCAGGCCGCCCGGGAACTGCACGTGGAACGGCAGTCGATGCACCACCGCCTGCAACGGATTTTCGAGCTGTGCGGCGGCGACCCGCGGGGAACGGGCCGGCTCGCTGCGCTCCACCTCGCCACCCGCATGGCCGCGCTCTAGCCCCGCCTTCAGGGACGCTCTCTCACTTTTCGCACCAAAAGCAGGGACGCTCTCTCACTTTCCGCAAGAAAGTGAGAGAGCGTCCCCGTTGAAGCGACAGAAAGTGAGAGAGCGTCCCCGTTGAAGCGACAGAAAGTGAGAGAGCGTCCCCGTTGAAGCGACAGAAAGTGAGAGAGCGTCCCGGTTGAGGCGGTAGGTTAGCGGAGCACCACGGTCCTGCTGCCGTGGAGGATTACCCGGCCCTCGCAGTGCCAGCGCACGGCGTTGCTGAGTGCTTTGCACTCCGTGTCGCGGCCGGCCGCGACGAGGTCCTCCGGCCCGTAGGTGTGGTCCACTTCGACGGTCTGCTGCGAGATGATCGGTCCCTCGTCGAGCTCGCCGTTGACGTAGTGCGCGGTGGCACCCACGGTCTTCACGCCGCGGGCGTAGGCCTGATGGTACGGCTTGGCACCCTTGAAGCTGGGCAGGAACGAGTGGTGGATGTTCATCGCCTTGCCGTCCAGCTTGCGCGTGAGTCCGTCGCTGAGGACCTGCATGTAGCGGGCCAGCACCACGAGCTCAACGTCGAACTCGTCGATGAGCTCCAGCAGCCGGCCCTCCGCCTCGGGCTTGGTGGCGGCGGTGACGGGCACGTGGAAGAACGGGATGCCGTGCCACTCCACGAGCGCCTGGTGGTCGGTGTGGTTGGAGACCACGGCCACCACATCAACGGGCAGTTCGCCGATCCTGGCGCGGAACAGCAGGTCGTTGAGGCAGTGCCCGAACTTGGACACCATGATCAGCACCCGGCGCTTGGAACCCTGCGGCTCCAGCCGCCACCTCATCCCGAAGCGATCAGCCACCGGGGCAAAAGCGGCCCGCAGGGTGTCCGCGGTGGAGGCGTCGCCGTCGGACGCGAAGTGCACCCGCATAAAGAAGTGCCCTTCGGAGCGTTCGCCGAACTGCTGGTTGTCGATGATGTCGCAGCCGTGTTCCAGCAGGAAGCCGGAGACGGCGTGGACAATGCCCGGCGACTCCCGGCAGTCGA
The DNA here is from genome assembly GCF_056400885.1 of Arthrobacter sp. P4_H3. Lineage (NCBI taxonomy): Bacteria > Bacillati > Actinomycetota > Actinomycetes > Micrococcales > Micrococcaceae > Arthrobacter > Arthrobacter sp. P4_H3. Next base: position 71,636 of record NZ_JBFUKK010000013.1, on the reverse strand, counting down.
GCGTCAGGATATGCTCCACGGTGGTGGCCGGCTCTGGGCGAGAGGTTTCAGTCTGGATGGCAGTCATGGCTCAGCACTCGATCACATTCACGGCGAGGCCCCCGCGGGAGGTCTCCTTGTATTTGGTTTTCATGTCCGCTCCTGTCTCACGCATGGTTTTGATGGCTTTATCCAGCGACACCTTGTGGCTGCCGTCGCCGTGCAGGGCCAGCCGCGCGGCGTTGATGGCCTTCACGCTGGCGATCGCGTTCCGTTCGATGCAGGGAATCTGCACCAGGCCGCCCACGGGATCGCAGGTCAGCCCAAGGTTGTGTTCAATGCCTACTTCGGCGGCGTTTTCCACCTGTTCGGGGGTGCCGCCCATGACCTCGCACAGCCCGGCGGCCGCCATGGAGCAGGCCGAGCCCACTTCACCCTGGCAGCCCACTTCCGCACCGGAAATGGAGGCGTTGATCTTGAAGAGAATCCCGACGGCGGCCGCCGCCAGCAGGAAACGGACCACACCGTCGTCGTCGGCTCCCGGAACAAACTTGACGTAGTAGTGCAGCACTGCCGGCACGATGCCGGCGGCGCCGTTGGTGGGGGCGGTGACGATACGCCCGCCGGCGGCGTTTTCCTCGTTGACCGCGAGGGCGAAGAGGTTCACCCATTCCATGGCCCGGAGGGGATCGGTGACGCCGGTGTCCGCGGTCAGGGTCTGGAATAACGACGGCGCCCGTCGCCTGACGTTCAGGCCGCCGGGAAGGATTCCTTCCGCGGCGCAGCCGTTGTCCACGCATTCGCGCATGACGGCCCAGAGCGACAGCAGCTTTTCGCGGAGTTCCGCTTCGCTGCGCCAGGTCAGTTCGTTGGCGAGCATCACGTCGGAGATGGACATGCCTTCGCGGCTGCAGATGGCCAGGAGTTCGTCGGCGGTGGTGAACGGGTAGGGCAGGACGGTCGCGTCGGCCACCACCCGGTCGCCGGCGTCGGCATCGCCGTCAACAACGAAGCCGCCCCCAATTGAATAGAAGCTCCGTTCGCTGAGGACGGCGCCGGTGTGGTCGAGTGCCCGGAAGGTCATGCCGTTGGGGTGGGCCGGGAGGGATTTGCGGCGGTGCAGCACCACGTCCTCGTCCCAGTTGAAGTCCACCCGGTGGTGGCCGCCGATCCGGAGTTCGGCGTCGAGGGCTGCCGCGGCCACCTGGTCATCAGCCGTGGCGGTGTCCACGGTTTCCGGGTCCAGGCCCTGGAGGCCCAGGACAACTGCCTTGTCGGAGCCATGGCCGCGGCCGGTGGCACCGAGGGAACCGAACAGTTCGGCCTGGACCCGGACCGTGGCACTCAGGTGGCCATCACCTTTGAGCCCGTCCGCGAACAGTTTTGCTGCCCGCATCGGGCCGACCGTGTGTGATGAGGACGGCCCGATGCCAACGGAGAACAGGTCCAGGGCGCTGAGGGCCATTAGGGCACCTCAGGGGAAGCGAACTCCCTCATGCCATCCAGGAGCCAGCGGCCCAGGAAGTCCGCGAACGAGGCCCGGGGGAACAGCCGGAAGCTTTCCTCCCCGGTCTTCAGCAGGGTGACCGGGATGTTGCCGACTTCCGTGGTCAGGGCCGTTCCCGGCGTAAAGCTGCGCGGGTGCAGATCCAGGGCACAGCCCTTCTCCAGTACCGCCCGGGCCCGCGGGCCGGACAGTTCGAACGTAGTGCGGTTGGCGGAGAGGTCCACCACCTGGCCCGGAGCGTCGCCCAGGGCGGCCGTGAGCGAGCGGATCAGGTCTCCACCCAAGGAGTCATGGGCTTCCTCCGGCGCCACCACCAGGAACTCGGACGGTCCCAGCCAGAGAACGCTGACACGCTCGGTGCCAGCCACCTCGCCACAGCGGACCGGCAGGCCGCCGGTGACGGAGGCGATCCGGGTACCTTCCTCGGACATGGGGTCGACGCGGACGCCCGCCATGGTCTGGAACGGGCCTTCCCTGAGGACGACCTTTCCCGGAACGGAGCCGGCGTCCAGCGCTGCGGCCAGGTGCGAGGCCGGGCTGCGGCGGATCTCCTGGAGTCCATTGACGCCTGTGAGTGCTGCAGTGTTAACCATCTTTGCGGGTCCCTTCGGGGTCAAAAAGTACGGTTTCGGCGACGACAACGTCAACCAGCTGGTCGCCGGCGGCGGCCACGAGGGTCTCGCCGATGCGGTTGCGGCCGTTCTTGATCAGGGCCAATGCGAACGACCTGCCAAGCGCGGCGCTGTGGTAGCTCGAGGTCACGAAGCCCTCCATCGGAACCGGTCCGTAGGCGGGGTTGGTGGTGATGCCCTTTTCCACGAGCTGGGTGCCTTCGGGGAGCCGCAGCGTTCCGTCCACGGGAAGGACGCTGACCAGGTGCTTGCGGTCCTCGCGACGGGCGTCGGCCCGGGCGTAGGAGCGCTTGCCGATGAAGTCCTTGGCCTTGGAGACCACCCATTCCATCCCGGCATCCTGCGGGGTGACGGTGCCGTCGGTGTCCTGGCCGACGATCGGGTAGCCCTTTTCGGCCCGGAGCACGTGCATGGTTTCGGTGCCGTAGGGGGTGATGTTGAATTCGGCCCCGGCGGCGGCCACGGCTTCCCAGGTGTTCAGCCCGTACCAGGACGGCACGTTGATCTCGTAGGCCAGTTCACCGGAGAACGAGATCCGGCAGATCCGCGCCTGCACGCCGGAGGCGAGGGTGGTTTCGCGGAAGGTCATGAACGGGAAGGCTTCGGCCTCCAGCCCGCCGCCGGCGGCGAGTTCCGGTGCCACCTTGGCGATCACCGCACGGGATTTGGGCCCGACGACGGCAATGGTGGACCACTGTTCGGTCACCGAGGTGCAGTGCACGTCCAGTTCCGGCCACTCGGTCTGCAGCCATTCCTCCAGCCAGTCCAGCACCTTCGCGGCGCCGCCGGTGGTGGTGGTCATGAAGAACCGGTCCTCGTCGAGGCGCAGGGTCACACCGTCGTCGAAGATCATGCCGTCCGCCATGCACATCACGCCGTAGCGGGCGGAACCCGGGGCGAGCTTCTTGAACGCGTTGGTGTAGATCCGGTTGAGGAACTCACCGGCGTCCTTGCCCCGGATTTCGATCTTGCCGAGCGTGGTGGCGTCCATGAAGCCCACAGATTCACGGACGGCGCCGCACTCGCGCAGCACGGCGGTGTCCATGTCCTCCCCGTCCTGCGGGTAGTACCAGGGGCGCTTCCACTGCCCCACGTCCTCGAACAGGGCACCCTGTGCCACGTGCCACGGGTGGATCGACGTGACGCGGGCGGGGTCGAACAGTTCGCCGCGCTGGCGTCCGGCGAGTGCCGCGAACGCCACGGGGGTGAACGGCGCCCGGTAGGTGGTGGTGCCGATATCGCCGATGCCGCGGGAGGCTTCGCCGGCTGTGCGGAGCGCGGCGGCGATGACACCGATCGCGTTCACGCCGGAGGTTTTGCCCTGGTCGTTGGCGGTGCTGATGGAGGTGTAGCGCTTGATGTGCTCCACGGACCGCATGCCGGCCCCGGTGGAGCGGAGGACATCGGCCACGGACTGGTCCCGCTGGAAGTCCACGAAGTGGTGGTGCCAGTCATCCGGCGTGCCGGCCTGCCCGGGGACCAGCCACAGCTGGCGGGTCGGGCCGGAGGCCTTTGGCTCGGCGAACGGGGACGGCTGCGTGGCGGATTCAAAGCCGGCGGCGATGGCTGCCGAGGCCCCGGCGGAGATGCCCTCTGCCAGGACATCTGCCAGTTCGAAGCTGCCGCGGCCGGAGCCGATGGTCTGCTGGTGCGGGACCACGGTGCTCGGCACAAAAGCCGCCAAGTCCTCGTCCCAGCGCAGCTTGCCCTGCCGCTGCGAGTGCAGGTGCACCAGCGGGCTCCAGCCGCCGGAGACCGCCAGCAGGTCGCAGGCGATCTCTTCGATGCCGGAGGTCAGTTCGCCGTCGTCGTTGATGCTGCGGACGGTGACGGACGCGACCCGGCCGTCGGCTCCGGCGGAGGTGTTGGCCACGGCACTGCCGATCAGCACCCGGGTCCCGGCTTCGACGGCGGCGGCAGCCACCGGAGTGATGCCGGGGCGGGCGTCGACGACGGCGGCGACCTTGACGCCGGCGGCGCGGAGGTCCGCGGCCAGGGCGTAGGCGCTGTCGTTGGTGGTGCTGATGACCACCCGCTGCCCCGCGGCGACGGCGTAGCGGTTGAGGTAGCTGCGGACGGCCGAGGCGAGCATGATGCCCGGGCGGTCGTTGTTCTCGAAGACCAGCGGGCGTTCGTGGGCGCCGGGAGCCAGGACAACCTGCTTGGCACGGACGTGCCAAACACGCTGCCGCGACACCCCGGGGGCCGCCGGGCTGGACAGGTGGTCCGTGCGGTTCTGGACCGCGATGACGTAGTTCGCGTCATACGCGCCGAAGGCGGAGGTCCTGTTCAGGACGGTGCACTCTGCTCCGGACACCAGTTCGGCTTCGACGTCCGCCACCCATTCCAGGGCCGGCTTGCCTTCGATGGTCTCGGCCAGGCCGGGGGCGGCGGATCCGGACAGGAGCGTGCCGCCCAGTTCGGGCTGGTCGTCCATGAGCATCACCCGGGCGCCGGTGCGGACGGCCTCGCGGGCCGCGGCGAGGCCGGCGGGGCCGCCGCCGATCACCAGGACGTCGGTGTGGACGTACTTCTTGTCGTACTCGGCGCGGTCTTCCTCCGGGTCCAGCTTGCCCAGGCCGTTGAGCAGCTCAGCCTTCAGGCCATCCACCAGGGAGACGGTGGTGGCGGGAAGCATGGACTCGGCCACGTCGCCGGGGAACCGCGGGAAGATCTTAACCAGCGCGTTGGATTCCTCCACGCCGGCGGCCAAGATGCCGCGGGACCGGTCCTCGTAAAGCGAATTGCCGACGGCCACCCGGCCGTTGGCAAGCAGGGCCGAGGCGAGGGTGTCGCCGGGGTGTCCGGTGAACTCCTCGCCGTCCACTGTGAAACGCCAGGAGATGCTGCGGTCGATGCGTCCGCCGGCGGCGAGGCGGGCGTTCTGGGAAGTCACTTGGTTGCTCCTTCCGGGGCGGTCGTGCCGGACTGGGTCGTGCTGGTGGCTGGATCGGCCGGGGCGATGCTGGTGCCCGAGATGTCCGGGGCAGAGGTGCCCGTGGTGGTGCTGTCAGCCGCGAGGCTTGCCGTGCCGGATTCCGGGGCTGCCGGGACCTTCATGTCAGGCCGGGGCGTGCCCATCGGGTAGACGGCCTGGATGTCATAGGTGACGGTGTCGCGGAGCATGTTGAACCACTGGCGGCAACCGGTGCTGTGCAGCCAGCGCTCAGCGAACGTTCCCTTGGTGTTGTCGCGGTAGAACAGGAACTCGGCCCATTCGCGGTCGCTCAGCTCGTTCGGGTTTTCCGGGTAGGGCACGTGGGCCTGGCCGCCGTAGTGGAACTCGGTCTCGTCGCGCGAGCCGCAGTTGGGGCATGAGATAAGCAGCATGTGCGTCTTCTTTCTAATGGACGGCGGCTAGTGGGCGACGGCGGCTGCGCCGTGTTCATCGATCAGGGCTCCGGTTTCGAAGCGTTCCAGCGCAAACGGCTTGTTCAGCTTGTGCGGGGTGCCCGTGGCGATGGTATGTGCGAACGTCAGCCCGGCCGCCGGGGTGCCCTTGAACCCGCCGGTCCCCCAGCCACAGTTGACGAACATGTTCTCCACCGGCGTGGTGCCCACGATCGGGGAGGCATCCAGCGTGGTGTCCACGATCCCGCCCCAGGTCCGGAGCACATGGGCCCGGGCGAAAATCGGGAAAAGTTCAACGGCGGCTGCCATCTGGTGCTCGATCACGTGGAACGAACCGCGCTGGCCGTAACCGTTATAGGAGTCCACGCCGGCGCCCATGACCAGTTCGCCCTTGTGCGCCTGGGAGACGTAGACGTGGACGTGGTTGGACATCACCACCGTGGGGTGGACCGGCTCGTGCAGTTCGGAGACGAGGGCCTGGAGCGGGTGGGACTGGATGGGCAGCCGGAAACCGGCCATTTCCGCGAGGACCGAGCTGTGCCCGGCGGCGCAAAGGCCCACCTTTTCGGTGTGGATGGTGCCCTGGTTGGTCTTGACACCGACCACGCGGTTCCCGTCCTTGAGGAAGCCGGTGACCTCGCAGTTCTGGATGATGTCCACGCCCAGCTCATCGCATTTACGGGCGAAGGCCCAGGCCACATGGTCGTGCTTGGCGATGCCCGCCCGCGGCTGGTACGTGGCACCCATGACCGGGTACCGGATGTTGTCGCTGATGTTCAGGATGGGGCACAGTTCCTTGACCTGGTCCGGTTCCAGCCATTCAGCGTCCACGCCGTTGAGCTTGTTCGCTCCCACCCGCCGGATGCTTTCACGGACATCACCGAGGGTGTGGGCCAGGTTCATGACACCGCGCTGGCTGAACAGGAAGTCGTACTCGAGCTCCTCCGGCAGGATCTCCCACAGCTTCAGGGCGTGCTCATAAATGGCCGCGCTCTCGTCCCAGAGATAGTTGGACCGGATGATGGTGGTGTTCCGGGCCATGTTCCCGCCGGCCAGCCAGCCCTTTTCCAGCACGGCGATGTTCGTCATCCCGTGGTTCTTCGCCAGGAAGTACGCCGTGGCCAGGCCATGCCCGCCACCGCCCACAATCACAGCGTCATAGGAAGACTTGGGCTCCGGGTTGCGCCAGAGGAAATCCGGGTGCTCCGGGAGCTGATGCGTGCTCACTGGGCTGCTCCAATCATTTCTGTTTCAAACGTGGAAATCTCGGCTTCGCCGGAAAGATGCGGGTAAAGCGGGAACTGCTCGGCAAGGGCGGTGACCCGTGCACGGAGTCCGACGGCGGTGTCCTCCGCCAGGGTTCCCGTGCCGGCAGCGCCGATAAGCGCGGTTGCGATGATGTCCGCGACCTCGGTGAATTCGGCCTGGCCGAAGCCGCGGGTGGCGAGAGCCGGGGTGCCGATGCGCAGGCCGGAGGAGACCATCGGCGGGCGGGGGTCGAACGGGACGGCATTGCGGTTGACGGTGATGCCGATCCGGTGGAGAGTGTCTTCGGCCTGCTGTCCGTCCAGTTCGGAGTTGCGCAGGTCCACGAGAACCAGGTGGACGTCAGTGCCGCCATTGACCACGGAGATGCCGGCCGCGGCGACGTCGTCGCGGAGGAGCCGTTCGGCCAGCAGCTTGGATCCCTGGAGTACGCGCTCCTGGCGTTCCTTGAATTCGGGGGTGCCGGCGAGTTTGAAGGCCACGGCCTTGGCGGCGATGACGTGCTCCAGCGGGCCGCCCTGCTGGCCGGGGAACACGGCGCTGTTGATCTTGCGGGCGTACTCCTCCTTGGCGAGGATGACGCCGCCGCGCGGGCCGCCGAGGGTTTTGTGCGTGGTAGTGGTGACGACGTCGGCGTACGGCACCGGGTTGGGGTGCAGTCCGGCAGCGACGAGCCCGGCGAAGTGCGCCATGTCCACCATCAGGTAGGCGCCCACGAGGTCTGCGATCCGGCGGAATTCGGCGAAGTCGAGCTGGCGGGAGTAGGCGGACCAGCCGGCCACGATCAGCTTGGGCCGGTGTTCCAGGGCCAGGGCCTCGACTTCGGCCATGTCCACGCGGAGGTCGGACTCGCGGACGTGGTACGGGACCACGTTGTAGAGCTTGCCGGAGAAGTTGATCTTCATGCCGTGGGTGAGGTGGCCGCCGTGGGCCAGGCTGAGGCCCATGATGGTGTCGCCCGGGTTCAGCAGGGCGAACATGGCGGCGGCGTTGGCCTGGGCGCCCGAGTGCGGCTGAACGTTGGCGAATTCGGCGCCGAACAGGGCCTTGACCCGGTCGATGGCGAGCTGCTCGATCACGTCAACGTGCTCGCAGCCGCCGTAGTAGCGCTTGCCCGGGTAGCCTTCGGCGTACTTGTTCGTCAGGACCGAGCCCTGCGCCTCCATGACCGCCGACGGGGCGAAGTTCTCGGAGGCAATCATCTCCAGGGTGGACTGCTGGCGGCCCAATTCCCGGGCAATAGCCTGTTCGACCTCGGGATCGAGTACGGAAAGACGTTCGTTCAACTGCTCAACCACGGATGCTCCTTTGAAATACCATTGCTAGGTGTTTGATATATCAGTGTATGAGCAATGGTATGGTTGAGATCACAGGAGAGTCAAGAGCCGGTAGCAAACTGAAGCTGGACTCCCGCTTGGAACAAGGAACGGAGCGGATCCATGAGCGCACTTCACGCCCTGCCTCCTGTCGGGGACGAAGGGCTGTCCCAGGCAGAGGCCGCCTACCTGAAGTTGCGCGACAAGCTGATCATGCTCGAGATCCGGCCGGGCGAGCCTATCAATGACGGGCAGTTGGCCGCCGAACTCGGCTTTGGCCGGACGCCCGTACGCGAGGCCATAAAGCGGCTGGAGGTGGACCACTTGGTGGTTTCCTATCCGCGCCGGGGAACCTTTGCCACCAATGTCGACTTCACGGAACTGGCCGACGTCTCCGAAATCCGGGAGTTACTCGAACCGCGGGCGGCGCGCCGGGCTGCCACGCGGGCCACTCCCTCGATGCGCCGGGAACTGATCGAGGTCGCCAAGACGATCGCGGAGCTGGATCCCAGCCCGGCAGAGTCCCGCGACCTCATGCGCTACGACCTGACCGTGCACCGGTTGATCTACCGGGCCGCGGCCAACCCCCACCTCGAAGAAACCCTGATCCGCTACGACAACCTGGCGACTCGCATCTGGTGCCTGGTCCTGGATAAGTTGCCGTCCGTGAGCGGCCACATCACCGAACACGTTGAGCTCCTCAAGGCCGTCGCCGAGGGTGACGCAGACAAGGCGGGCGAGCTGGCCCTGCACCACGTCACGAGCTTCGAGGAAAGCATCCGGAAGGTCCTCTAGGCCGCCTCAACCCCGGACGCTCTCTCACCTTTCGCGATTGAAACCGAAACGCTCTCTCACTTTCCTCAAGAAAGTGAGAGAGCGTTTCGCCTGAAGCGGCAGGAAGTGAGAGAGCGTCCTGAGGGACGTGGCAGCGCTACCGGCCGCCGCCGATCACCCCGCTTTCCACGGCCTTAGTGACGGCGTCCGCCTCGGCCTGGGTGAGTTTGCCGTCGGTGACAGCCTGGTCGAGCCTGGTCTTGAGGGCCGCCGCGCGTTCGGCCTGGCCGGCGGCGCGGATTTCCTCCAGTGCTGCGGTGACCTTGGATTCCTCGACGCCAAGCGACGCAGCCAGGGACTTGGCCAGTGCCGCGTCCTGGGCGGCGCGGTCCGGCTTGGTGCCCTCAGCTGGCTTCGTCCCTTCGGCCGGTTTGTTGGCATCCCGGAACGTCTGGAGGGCTTCGGTCACTTTGGCCTCCTCCACGCCAAGCTTGGTGGCCAGGTCCGCTGCCAGCTGGCCGCGGTCGCCGCCCCTGTGGCCGCCCCGCATTCCGCCTTCTGTGGCGGCGGAGCCGTCTGCCGGTGTGGCGGCCTCGGCCGACGCGGTGGCACTGGGGCTTGGGGTTTCGGCCGCCGATGCCATCCCGGTGACTCCCAGTCCGGCGCCCAGCGCCAATGCCCCGGCCGAAAGGCCAAGCGTGATTCTCTTCATGCGTGACATCTGATGTCTCCTCGATCCGCCGTGTGAAACGGCTCTTTGGGAAGAACGGCCGGTGTGCACCGTTCCTCACTCAAAGATGCGGCGCCAAGGTGTGGCGCTGCTGTTCGGATCCTGTCGGCATGCTGTGAATGCCGCCCGGGAGGTGAGGTCACGCGTCGGGGGCGTCTGAGATGAATGGGGACTCAGCCGTTTCTCTTCCAGCTCTTTGGCCACTTCATGTTCAGCAGCAGCAATCCCAGTAGGAGCGCGTCGACGGTAATAATTGCCGCCGTGAGGTAAGCCCAGCCGATCATCATGAGTTGCTCACCACCAGACGGGAGCACGAAGTGCGGGGGAGGATCCTAATTCCCATGACAATCTCCTGACGTGGATCCCCCCAGTCAATCGATAGTCCACCAAGTGTGGCATGTCCGCGGTCCGGACGGAACGGCCGCCACTACTCGAATTCGGCACTGAAAATCACCCGCAAGCCCGCCGGACACTTGCACCGCCAGAGACACTTGCTCCACTCCAGACAGCGCCCTGCACCGGAAGGGCTGGTGGCCGGGCGCAACACAAAACGGCGGCCCGCACCAAAAGGTGCGGACCGCCGTCGTGCGATCCCCCGTGGGCAAGCCCTGGGGTCCCGCTGATCGACCGGTCGGGATCAGATGATCGCGGCCCGCAGCTCCTTGGCAGCAAGTGCGGGGTCGGCGGCGCTGTAGATGGAACCGCCGACGACGGCGACGTCCGCACCGGCGCGCTGCACGGCGTTGATGGTGGAGATGTTCACTCCGCCCGCGACCGAGAACGGAACACGGGCTTCCTCGCCGGCGCTGAGCAGGACGTCCAGGTTGTACCCCGGCTTGGCCTGTTCGTCCAGGCCGGCGTGGAACTCGATGAACTTGGCGCCGAGTGCGCGGGCTTCCTTCGCCCGGGTCACCTTGTCCGCAACGCCGATAAGGTCAACGACGATGCCCTTGCTGTGGGCCTTCGCTGCCTTGACCGCCCCGGCGATGGTGGAATCGTCGGCGCTGCCGAGGACGGACACCAGGTCCGCGCCGGCGGTGAAGGCAATTTCGGCTTCCAGCTCGCCGGCGTCCATGGTCTTCATGTCTGCGAACACAATCTTGTCGGGGTGGGCGGTCTTGATGGCGGTCACGGCGGACAGTCCGGCGTTCTTCACCAGCGGCGTGCCGAGTTCGATGATGTCCACGTACTCGGCCACCTTGCCGGCCAGTTCGAGGGCGGCTTCGACGGTCAGGACATCCATGGCGACTTGCAGTTTCACGTGTGTTCTCTTTTCAGGTTAGGAGAGGGGTTTGGGTGGGATCAGGGCGGGTCGGTGTTGGTTCTATTCGAGGTTCGCGTGGCGCTGCCAGAGTTCCTCCGCGGCCGCCGCGTCGTCGTCCCAGAGGCTCTGGAACACGGCTTCGGTGGTGGCGAACAGCACCTGTTCGAAGAGGCTGCCCGAATACTGCCGGGACAAGGCCGAGCCGTGGTCCGTCTTTTGGGCGGCCGGGATGAGTACGACGGCGGCAGCAACTGCCGCGAGCGGGGAACCGGAGTTGGTGGTGTAGGCAGCCACCCGCGCGCCTTGGCCGGCCGCGGTTTCCGCCGCCTTGACGACACCGGCGGTGGTGCCGGACCCGGAAGCTGCGAGCAGCAGGTCGCCGGCACGGATGGCGGGCGCTGTCGTCTCACCGACGACGTGCACGGTCAGGCCCAGATGCATGAGCCGCATGGCTGCCATTTTCAGGACAAGGCCGCTGCGTCCGGCGCCGGTCACGAAGATCCTGCCAGCCAGCCTGAGCTCGGTCACGAGGGCCGCGACCTGCGCCGGGTCGACGCGCTGGAACACTTCGCTGATTTCGTCCTGGACAAGGATCCGGTTGCGGCTAAAGGCCCTGGACGTGTCGGCCAGTGCTGCCGGATCGGCTTCTGCGATGACGCTCATGGGCGGGTACCTCCTTCGGGAAAGTTGTTACCTATTCATCCTTGCCTGCCTGTTGGGTAGGTCCAACGACATGATCGAACGGTCTTTACTACCCAAAGGGATAGCTGAATTCTCCATACGTCGTACAATGGGCAGGTGGCAACCCTTACCGATGCACCCGACGTCCATTCCCTGCCCCGGCCCGACCTGGCCAGGTTTGTGGGCGAGGCCCAGCCGATACTCGAGGCCATCACCGCCCTGTCCACGGCCCCGCTGGCCACCATCGCCCAGCGGCTGCGGGAGGCCACCCTCCCCTACCTGGGCAGCAGCGCCATGGTCATCTTTACCGAGGACTGCACGGGCCGCCCGCAGAAGAAGGCGGGCGACGAGTCGATCATCAGCCGTGTGTCCATCGCCGAACTGGACCACATCCGGGCGTCGCTGCGCGGTGCTGATTCCGGCGAGGATGCCGGCACGGGCTCCTGGCAGGTCAAAAGCTGGCAAGGCGGCGGCTGGCAGGGCGAAGCGGTGCTTGGCGGCGAGCCGCACCCGGTCCTTGCCCTGTCCTCACCGAGCAATGCACTGCTGGTCCTCGCCGATCCGCAGCCCCGCCCGGACCCCGCCCATCACGCGGCGGCTGGCCGGATGCTCCGCTACCTGTGGACGCTGGCAGCCGAGCGGATCCGGGAGAAGGTGGCCGATGCGCCGCCGTCGTACCTCATTGAATCCCGCGCGGCCTCGGCAGAGCGCGTCAGGGTGACCGCCGAATTGGTGGACCGCCACTCCACCACCCTGGAAACCCTGCTCGCCGCGTTGCGGTCGCCCGCTCTGGGCGACGACGCGGCGCGGAAGGCTGCCACCGACGTCGCCGCCAAGGCACTGGTGGGGCTGCGCACACTCAGCGACCGCACCACGGAGCTCGTGGAAGAACAGGTGGCCACAGCGTTCCAGCGCCTCCGCGAGGACCTGAAACCGCTCATGAACTACAGCGGGATCGACGTCCAGTTCATCGAACCTCCCGTCAATGGCCGTGCGCTGCCCGGCGAAGTGGCCCACGCCGCCCGGGCGATTGTCCGCGGGCTGGTGCTTGCCATGGTGGACCAGTCCGGCGTCCGCCGGATCCGCACACAGTGGGATTGCGACGGCGAGAACCTCCTGGTCAACGTCCGCGACGACGGGCCCGGCGAACTTTCCGTGGCGGCACCAAATATGGCCCGCCTTGCCCAGCGCGTCGAAGCCCTGGACGGCACCATGTCGGTGGATGTGATGCCAGGCTGGGGTGCCGACGTCGCCGTCTCACTCCCCCTCGATCCGCCGGCCCACCAGCTCCCCGACGTCACGGGCTGGAAGCTCGGGGACAGGGAGCTCGAGGTGCTGCAGCTGCTGGCCGCCGGCCACCGGAACCGGGCCATTGCGACGAAACTCCACGTCACCGAAAACACCGTGAAGTTCCACCTCCGCAACATCTACCGCAAGGTGGGCGCCTCCTCCCGCACGGAAGCGATTGCGATGGCACACAGCAACGGGCTGCGTTAGCACAGACCGGGAACTGCGCCGTGAACGAGAGGACTCCACCACATGGGATTGAAATTCGCCCGGCCGGGCGGTTCGAGGACGTCAAAACGATGGCGGGCTTCACCAAAGCCGCCGATACCGACTCAGTCATCAATGGCTTCCACCGCGTGCTGATGCGCCTGGACTTGCGTCAGGCCGCCTAACTCATCGTCACAGAAAACCCCTGGAGAGCATGGACCATGGCTTCAAACAATGACCCCGAACCCGACATGGACGCGGAGGAAGGTCACCACGGCGGTGTCCAGTCTGTTGACCGTGCCCTTCTGGTCCTGGAAATTCTGGCGCGGGACGGCCACGCGGGCGTAAGCGATATCGCCGAGGAGATGGGTATCCACAAGTCCACGGTTTCCCGATTGATGGGTGCGCTGGTGACCAGAGAAATGGTCCAACAGAACGGCGAACGGGGTAAATACCGGCTGGGGTTCGGCGTCCTCCGGCTGGCGGACGCCATCCCTGGGCGGCTCAGCCTGGTGCGCGAGGCCCGGCCGATCCTGGAAAGCCTCGCGGACGAGTTCAAGGAAACGGTGAACCTGGCCGTGTTACGGTCCAACTACGCCGTCAACCTGGACCAGGCCATGGGACCCTCAACCCTTGCCATGTATGACTGGGTGGGCAGTCTGACGCCACTCCACGCAACCTCGAGCGGGAAAGTCTTGCTGGCAGCGCTGACCACGGATGAACGGACCCGCGTGTTGAAGGAGACCGGGCTTCCGGCCCGAACCCCCCGGACCATCACCAGCCGGAGCAAGCTCGAAACCCAGCTTCTCGACGTCGCCCGCGACGGCTACGCGGTGGCCCGGGAGGAGTTTGAGATCGGACTGACATCCATGGCCGTGCCGGCGTACAACCACTTGGGAGCGGTGATCGGCGCGGTCAGCATTTCCGGGCCGTCCTTTCGTTTTGATCCGGAGACGGCACCGGGGCTCCTCGAAGCACTGAAGCAGGCGGGCCTGCAGATTAGCGCAAGGATGGGCTACAGGTAGCGGCTGGCACCGCTCGCAGGCGCTGCGTGATCCTAGTATGCGGCGAACAGGGCCGTCCGCACGGCCTTCTCAAAGCCGTCCACGTGCATGCGAGCCAGTTCAGCCGCCCTGGCCTCGTTTCCTTCAATCACCGCTTCAAGCAGGTCGAGATGCTCATGCACGTGGCGCGAAAGGTCCGGCAGGCGATCCAAAACCATGCACCAGATGCGTGTAGCCAGGTTGTCATAGCGGATCAACACGTCTTCCAGATGCGGGTTCGCCGCCGCCGCATAAATGCCCCGGTGCACGCGCGCGTCCAACCCCAATGTCTCTACGACACTTGCATGCTCAACATCGAAGGACTCCACTGCACGCGCGATGAGCCGCAGATGCTCCCGAGCTGCCGGCGTCGCCACCCTGGCGGCCCGTGAAGCAGCGAGCGGCTCCAGCTGGGCTCGTATCTCCGAAATGAAGGCCAGGTCGGTCACCTCAACGCGTGACGCGAAGGTTCCCCGCCTCGGGTAGGTTACAACGAGCCGGTCAAGTTCCAGGCGCTTGAGTGCTTCCCGCACCGGGGTCCGCCCCACACCTAATTCCTTGGCCAGTGATTCGTCGTTCAGCAGGTCGCCGGGTTTGATGTCGAGGGTTAGCAACCTGTCGCGGATGCGCTCGTAGGCAATGTCAGCCAAGGACCGTGGGCCGGCGGCTTCCGCCGCGGCCAAAGCTTCGAATGCCACAGCAACGCCCTCTCGTATCGGCCAATTCCAGCCATTGACCTGGTCTTTCCATGAGTATACGCTAGGGCGGAACCTAATATATCAGTAACTGCAAGATGAATATATCAAAGGAGGGGACACCCCATGGCCCATAATCGTGCGGCCGCCCTAAAGGTTGTGTCCAACTGGAGCGCACTCATTCCAGGGGACTTCGTCACGGTGGTGGACTCGAATACGCTTCTCCATGCTGGCTGGATAGATGACTTCACCGAGGATGGCGCAATCATCTGGCTGGTTCTGGCTTCCGGCCTCGGCCGCCGTATGTTTTTCCGGCAGGACGGTGATCGCGTCACTGTTGAAGCATCGTAGGGACCTACCCACTGTGCATCAGATGGTGAGCACAATCGCGCGGTCACAGAACCGCGCGAATCAAATTCTCAAATTCCGTAACGTGTTTGGTAGTTAGCCGGGCGGCGGCATCCGCGTCGCCGTCTGCGATGCATTCAAGCAGGCCAACGTGCTGAGCAATGTGTTCCGAGACCGGAGGAAGCTTTTCCAGCACCAGGCTCCAGATGCGCGTTGCCAGATTGTCGTAGCGGATCAGGACATCCTCGAGATGCCGGCTGCCAGCCGCACGGTAGATGCTCCGGTGGACTTTCATGTCCAGCCGCATGAGGTCCCGCTGTCCCCGCCGGCCATCGAGCAGGATCTCGACTTCCCGCGCAAATTCCCTCAGCTCCTGACGCGTCCGCGGAGACGCCATACGGGCGGCCCGAGCTGATGCGGCGGGCTCCAACAGTTGGCGAATCTCCGATATCTCAGCGAGGTCGGTAATATCCACGCCAGCAGCAAAGGTTCCCCGGCGAGGGTATGCCACCACAAGGTGGTCACTTTCCAGCCGCTTCATGGCCTCGCGTATAGGAGTCCTGCCGACGCCCAAACGGCGAGAGATAACCTCATCGTTCAACGGCTCGCCAGGTTTGATGTCCAGGACAATCAACTCGTCACACAGGACGCGGTAGGCGTAGTCCGCATAGGACTCGTCCTCCTGCTTCACCGGCGCGTCCAGTTCACCTACCTCAACCGGTAGGTCTCCGCTGCTGTTCACCTTGGTTTCCTTCCAATCTACGACCGAGCCTTGACTGCGGGCCCCCGCGACCATAATATTCCTACAACTGATATATCAATACTTCAGAACAAGAATGTCAAGGCTGACGCTCCAGTTTGGGCGGTGGGCTACAGCCGAAGCCGGCGGGACGACGAACCGAGCATGCGAAGGAGCGAAAACCATGAGCACCGAATCTGCCGAGCAGTTACGGGTGGAGGTCGTTCCATCCGCCAGCCTCCTTGAAGCGCTTTCCCGCGTCTACCCGGCGCCGAACCCGGTTAGCGTAACTTGCCTACCCCACCATGGACCGTCGAGGACCGTCGAGGCCTCTATTGAACTTGCAAGCCTGGGCTACAACGTGGTCCCTCACCTTGCAGCCCGAAGCATCGCCAGCCGGGCTGAACTGTACACGTACCTGGAAACGCTGGAAGGAGCGGGAATCTCAGAGTTGTTCCTGGTGGCGGGCGACAGGCGGGGCCCCGCAGGACCGTACTCCTGGAGCGGGGACCTCATCAGAGACGTCAGGATGTTCTCCTCCGACTTCGCCATAGGCATAGCGGGCTATCCGGAGGGACACCCACGCCTCACACCATTCCAGCTCCGAAGTGGCCTGGAGAAGAAGTGGACCCTGGCGGATTCCATGGTTACCCAGATGTGCTTTTCGGCCGAGGCGGTGGCCCGGTACCTCGATGTGCTGAGCCGTGAGGGAGTCCGCTTGCCTGTTTGGATCGGAGTTCCTGGCCCGATCAGCACGAAAAAGCTACTCGCCATGGGAGCACGGCTCGGAGTCGGACGTTCACTTAAACTGGCCCGCGGCACTGGCATGGCCAAGGCTCTGTGGGGACGCGGCGATTTTTTGAACTTTGACAGCAACCGGTTGATGCGCGACATGCAAACGAAGCTGGCCGACAATCCCATGTTCGCCGGATTCCACATCTATTCCTTCAACGACCTGGAACGACTCCCGGGAATTCTCAACGCGCTTCCACCCATGGATCCGCCCGCTCCCCGCGTCCAGCGCGAAGCCAACCTATACCACCCGGCCAAGACGTGAAAGAAGAACCCATGGCCTCAAAAGTCCCTTGCGACAATATTGACGAGACGGTAAACCTGCCGTGGCACGGAGTCGACCTCCCACGCGTCGAGCGCGCCATCCGGGAGTTCCTCCTCGCAGTCGGCGAGGACCCTGACAGGCCCGGCCTGGCTGAAACCCCGGCACGCGTGGCCCGCGCCGCAGTAGAAATGTACGGCGGGCTCCACAAGGACCCCGCGGAGGTACTCGATAAGACCTTCGATCTCGGCCATGAGGAGTTGGTGCTTGTCAAAGACATCCCCTTCTACTCCACCTGCGAACACCACCTTGTACCCTTCCACGGAGTTGCACACGTCGGTTACATCCCGTCGCCGGAGGGGCTGGTGACGGGACTCAGCAAACTGGCCAGATTGGTGGACACGTTTGCCCGCAGGCCGCAGGTGCAGGAACGACTGACAACCCAGGTGGTCGACGCCCTGGTAGCGGCCCTCCAGCCGCAGGGGGCGATCGTTGTCATCGAATGCGAACATCTGTGCATGTCCATGAGGGGCGTCAGGAAGCCAGGAGCTAAGACGATTACCTCCGCAGTCCGCGGACAGCTACGGCTTCCCGCGGCCCGGGCCGAGGCGCTGAGCTTGATCCGGGGGCGATGATGAAGCCGGGACGTCATTCACCGTCACTTAGAGGCGCTGATATATCTTTAAGATATGCTTAAGATATCAATGCCGAGTACCGCAGGCCTGGCTGCTCGATCACGAATTGCTCCCTGTCGCTGAATGTAAGTTTCGTTTCCCGTGAACGGTGTTCCGGGGGCCTGATACCTGGGGAGGTAAACGCCGGAACACCGCTTTCGGGAAACGAGCAAACACACGGCATTGCCAGAAACGGCGTAGCCCGGAACTGGTAGCAGCACCATTCGGTTCAACAGCTTCTCGACCCAATCATCCCCACTTCATCAACGAGGGAGCCAGCTGTGGCAGTCCAAGTCCTTTCGACTGGCGATGCGCGACCGGGCAAGCCCAACAGCCTGATCATTGATCAGCCGCTGGCATGGTCAGACGCGCGTCGTCTGGCTTTTGACTGCGCCACGCCGATCAGCCCAGGGCCAATTCCGCTTGGCGACGCGATAGGGCGGGTGCTGGCTGTTGACGTTACAGCCCTTCAGAGCCTTCCCCACTACGCCTCCTCGGCAATGGACGGCTGGGCGGTTAACGCCGGTGGCCCGTGGGCAGTCACGGAACCAGGGCAGCACCTCGATCCCGGCAGTGCCGCCCCAATCGTCACAGGCGGTGTCATACCGCCGGGCGCGCAGGCCGTGCTGCGGCTAGAGAGCGGACAGCTGACAACCGGTCCGCACGGGCAGCCCCTCCTGGTTCTGCGCGCGGACGCGCCGGCCGGTGAACCCCGCGTAGGTCAGCACATCCGGAGGTCGGGCTCGGAAGCGGCAGCTGGTGAGACTCTGATTGCAGCAGGCACCACCATGAACCCTGCCCACATAGCTCTTGCCGCGGTGGCCGGTTTTGACGAGCTCGAAGTTCTCGGCAAACCACATGTTGAGATGCTGCTCACGGGCTCCGAGGTGGTGTCATCGGGCATTCCGCTCCCAGGACAGGTCAGGGACACCTTCGGACCGCAGCTTGGGGCCGTCATTCGCCTGCTCGGGGGCATCCCAGGGGCCCAGCATCGCGTTGGCGACTCCTTTGAGGAGTGGCTGGCAGCGCTGGAAGCCTCCGGAATCGGATCCAGTCAAGGGGCCGATGTAGTCGTTACGACCGGCGGGACTGGTCGTTCCGCTTCGGATCACTTCCGACGTGCCATTGCCGAACTCGGCGGGCAGCTCCTTATTGACGGCATCGCGATGCGGCCTGGCCACCCCGCTGTCCTGGCCAAGCTGCCCAACGGGCGCTTCGTCGTCGGGCTGCCGGGAAACCCGCTGGCGGCACTGATGGCCCTCTTCACCATCGGCAGTCCGCTCCTGGCCGCGCTGGGCCACCGGCCCCTTGGCGAAATCAACCCGCTACCCTGCGGGACTGCGATCGATGCCCACAAGGCACCAACACGCCTTATGCCATTTCGCATCCTCGACGGCATGGCGCTACCGGTCCAGCACACCGGGCCCGGGATGATGCGCGGCCTGGCCGCGGCCGATGGTGTCATGGTGGTTCCATCGCGCGGCGTCCAACCGGGGGAACCGGTTCCCTCGTTCACTCTTCCGTGGCGGCCGGAATTGCAGTCGTTCCCCGTGGACCGATCGATCGGAGCAGCACCATGGCACGCATGACACAGCGGCGGAAAGTCCAGAAGTACCTCCTGGACGGCTCGCCCGCCGCCCTTCAATACCCCGTGCGGTTCAGGGAGGACATCCTGGCGGCGGAGGAACCGCTGGAAATTCGGCTCGGCAATCTCTCCTTTGCCGTCACGATGAGAACCCCCGGCGACGACTTTGACCTGGTTGCCGGCTTTCTCGTCTCTGAAGGCATCATCAGGAATCAGTCGGACATCGTGTCCCTGAGGTTTTGTGCCGGTGAGGACCAAGAAGGCAAGCAGACGTTCAACGTCGTCGAGGCCCGGTTCCGCGAGGGCCTGCAGCTCCCCGATACCGGTCGGCACATCTACACGTCCAGCTCATGCGGGATCTGCGGCAGCGATTCCATCAAAGCCGTCCGCAAGACAGTCACCTTCGACATCAAGCAGGACCATCTGCGCATACCGGTCGACATTCTGGCGCAGCTGCCCGCACGGCTGCGCGAAGCTCAGGCCCTCTTCGACAAGACCGGCGGGGTTCACGCAGCAGGACTGTTCAGAATCCACAGCGGGGGCGGTGCCGAGCTCCTCTGCCTTCGTGAGGACGTGGGACGCCACAACGCCGTCGACAAGGTAGTCGGGTGGGCGCTGCGGGAAGGGCTTCTGCCCCTGAGGGGGACAGTCCTTCAGGTCTCAGGGAGGGCCTCGTTCGAACTTGTCCAAAAGGCTGCCCTGGCAGGAATTCCGGTGCTGGCTGCGGTCAGTGCACCCTCAAGCCTGGCCGCAGATCTCGCTGCCGAGACCGGCATTACCCTGGTGGGTTTTAGCCGGGGAAGCAGCCTAAATGTGTATGTCGGCGGTGACCGGCTCGAACCACTCGGTCAAAGAGCGAACGTCAACGCCACAGCCTAAATCCTGACCGGCGACCGAACTTGTGGCCGAATAAACTGCAGTGGGCGGCCAGCCCGTCCGCATCTGGGCCGCTCACCGGGATGGTTCTGTGGAGTGGGTCGGCTCGGACAGTGAGGCACACGCTGTGTTCGCCACGCAGTCCGGTGCTCCCGTCACTTCCGACGGCCAACAAGCTCTGAACCGCTCCCTCGCTACAGCTGATGCGACGGCGCCCTAAACCGGCGCCCGACAGCCCCTGATACGAACACCCCGCCGCGGACCATCCGCGGCGGGGTATTCTGCGTTCCGTTAATGGCGAAGTGACGATGCCGTGCCATTCCGGTCTAGGATCGTTCCTGTGAAGCAAATAGGACGGTACAGACGGCAAGGCCCGCCGCCCGTCACGGCATCGGCGTGGGGGCACCAGCGATGGCTGCAAAAGACGAGCTAGAAGCTGAGGGTCCGGGTGGAGGCGTCCAATCCGTAGACCGCGCCTTCCAAGTACTGGACATCCTGGCCAGAACCGGCCATGCCGGCGTCAGCGAAATCGCCGAAGAACTGGGTGTTCACAAATCCACGGTCTCAAGACTGCTGGGATCGTTGGTGGCCAGGGAGATCGTCCGGCAGAACAATGATCGCGGAAAATATCAGCTGGGCTTTGGAATCCTCCGACTCGCCAGCGCTATTCCCGGCCGCCTGAGCCTGGTGCGGGAGGCCCGTTCGATCCTGGAAAGCCTCGCGGACGAATACAAGGAGACGGTGAACCTGGCCGTGCTGCGGTCCAACTATGCCGTCAATGTGGACCAGGCCATGGGGCCCTCCACGCTCGCCACCTACGACTGGGTGGGAAGTCTCACGCCACTCCATGCCACCTCCAGCGGCAAGGTCCTGCTGGCGGCCCTGTCTGTTGACGAACGGGACCAGATATACAAAAGCGTCAGCCTGGCAGGCCGGACACCCCGCACCGTCACCGACCGGAAAACCTTGGAGAACCAGCTCCTCGACATTTCCCGCAATGGGTACGCAGTGGTGCACGAGGAATTTGAGATCGGACTAACCGCAGTTGCTGTGCCTGTTTACAACCACGTTGGAACGGTCATCGCGGCCGTGAGTATCTCGGGACCGTCATTCCGATTCGACCCGGAAAATACACCCGATCTCATTCAGGGCCTGCGCGAGGCCGGGCTGAGGATCAGTGCAAAGCTGGGCTACACCGGGCATTAAACGCCAAGCCGGTGGCTGAGCTTGTATCGACAAGCTCAGCCACCGGGTTCGGCTTAGCGGGACGGGGTGACGTCGCCGACCATTTCCTGTACCCAGTCGTGGAACGCGCTGATGTGGTGCTCGCTGGGGACCAGCACGCCGCCCTTGGCGTAGACCTTCGAGCCCATAGCCGGCTGGCACCGCTCGCAGGCGTCAAAGTCCTGCTGGTTCACACGGTGGAACAGCTCCACCGAGGCGCTGACATCCTTGCCGCTCTCCACCACGCTGGGCAGGTAAAGCCAGTCGCACTCCACTATCGTGTGGTCCGCGGCCATCGGGAACATACGGTGGATGATCACGTGGTCCGGGACCAGGTTCACGAACACCGTGGGCTTGATGGTGATCGCGTAGTACCGGCGGTCCTGGTCCTCGCTCACGCCCGGGATCAGGTCCAGACCCTCCGAGCCGTCCACGGTGAAGCCCTTGACGTCCTCACCGAACTCCGCACCGTGGCCCACGAAGTACTGCGCGGCCAGGCCGTCGGCGAACTCCGGCAGGACCTCGGTCAGTTCCGGATGGATGGTGGCGCAGTGGTAGCACTCCATAAAGTTCTCAATGATCAGCTTCCAGTTCGCCTTCACGTCATAGCGGATCCGGCGGCCCAGGCTGAGGTTGGCCACATCGTAGCCGTCAATGGCATGCACATCACCGAGGCGTTCCTCGATGGCGCCCATGACTTCCTCTTCGAACGACGGCGGCTCGTCCGCCAGGCACACCCACACATACCCCAGGTACTCGCGGATGTGGACCTTCACCAGCCCGTACTCGTCCCGATCGATGTCCGGCATCTTGGTCAGGTTCGGCGCCGCGATCAGCTTGCCCTCAAAATCGTAGGTCCACGCGTGGTACGGGCACTGGAACGAACGCGCGGCTTCGCCCTTCTCCTCCATGCACAGCTTCACCCCGCGGTGCCGGCAAATGTTATAGAAACCACGGATCTGGCCCTTGCGGGTACGGCTGATCAGCACGCTCTCCCGCCCAATCTGAACCGTCTGCCACGCCCCGGCCTTATCCAGATCAGCCGAGCGGACAGCACAGAACCACATCTGCTCGAAGATCCGCTCCTGCTCCGCCCGGAACACCGCCTCATCCACATAAGTGGACCCCGGCAGCGTAGGAATCAGGCTCGGGGTACTAACCTCAACAGACAATTTGTCCTCCTAACGAACAAAGATCACAAACAACGAAAGCCACGTTTCGTAGAGACAGATTTCACGTACGGATTTTGAATCACGACAAGACCGCGGCCCCCACCAGTGCGGAGGTGTCCGCGACCGGCGCTGTGAGGTTCCGCCGCCACTTGGTGAACAGCTTCGGCTGGTTCATGCCCAGGACCGCCACCGGCACATCCTCGCGGTAGTACACGGCAAGGCAGCTGTGCGTCAGGACATCACCAACTTCGATTTCCAGACGGTCGTAGCCGGCGGAGTGGCCGGCGAACTGTAGCTTGACGCCGTACTGGTCGGACCAGAAATAGTGCGGTTTGGCCGGCTTCGGCACGGCGTCCGCGTCGAGGAGCGCCTCGACAGCCACTGTGGCGCGCTCCATGGCGCCGGTCCAGTGCTCGACTCGATGGTGAGTGCCCGCGGCATGGTCGAACCAAGCGGCGCAGTCCCCCACGGCCACGATTCCCGGCAGTCCGGTGCGGCCCATGGCGTCACACACGACGCCACCCCGCAGCTCCAAGCCGGAGCCCTCCAGCCACCCGGTGTTCGGCTCGGCTCCGATGCCCACTACCACGACGTCGGCGGGCACATAGCGTCCTCCCGCCAGCCGGAGTCCGGTCACGTTGCCTTCGCCGCTGTAGAAATCCTCAATGACGGCAGATGAAATGAGCTCCACCCCGTTGGCTGCGTGGAGTCCGGCTACAACGCCACCCATCTCCGAACCCAGCTGAGCGGCGAACGGCACCGGCCTGGCGTCGATCATGGTGACGTCCATGCCCCGCGATGCGGCAGCGGAGGCGACTTCCGCGCCGACGAAGCCGGCACCAATCACAGCCATCCTGCTGCCGGGCACCAGTTCGGGTGCAAGGCTTTGTGCGTCCGCAAGGGTGCGCAAGGTGAAAACGTTGCTCAACCCGGCAAGGGTAGGTAGCTGCCGCGCCCTCGCGCCGGTGGCGATAACAATGCCGTCCGCGTGCACGGTGCGGCCGTCCTTCAGGGTGATGGTCCGCGAAAATGCATTCAGTGAAGCGGCTTCTGCGCCCAGGATCCATTCAGCCTCCAGCTCGTCGGCGTCCGATTCCAGGAAAAGGTCCTCCACTGTGACCGTACCGAGCAGGAAGTCCTTGGACAGTGGCGGCCTGTCGTAGGGACGGTGCTGCTCATCGCCGATGATGATCAGTCGTCCGGTAAAGCCTTGGGCGCGGGCTGCACGGGCGGCGGAAAGACCCGCCAGAGAGGCTCCCACAATCGCAAGCGTCTTCATTTCGACGTTCCTCTTTCAATTGCTTTCAACGCAACAACAAGCGCTATATGCAACAGCGTGATCTACGCCACGGCCACTGTCAAGGCTCGCCCGGTGGACGGGGCCGAGTCCCGCAACAGAGAAGAAATACCTTGACAAGCCGTGTGACCTGGAGCACGCTGTTGCTTATCGCGATTGCTGTTGTTTCCTGCGGAACTCAACCACCGGGCGTTGCGAGGTCAAGGTTCCACAAAACAACGAAGAGGTCCTTCGATGCACAAGGCATGCCCGCTCAGCGAACTGGCACCCGGCGAAGCGCTGCGGCTGAATACGTCGCCGCCCATTGCCGTCTTCCACACCGAGGAGGGCGAACTCTTTGCCATTGACGACACCTGCACGCACCAGGATGCCTCCCTGGCGGACGGCTGGGTGGAGGACTGCTGGGTCGAGTGCCCGCTCCACGCGTCCAGGTTCAACTTGCGCACGGGAAGCGTCGACGCCCCGCCGGCCAAGCTGCCGGTCCGCTCCCACGAAGTGACGGTGATCGATGGCGACATCATGATCACTGAATCCGAAGAGGCTCCCAACCTCCCCCCTGGCCTGACAGTCGACGGCCACATCTAGCACCAGCCCATGAATCCAAACAAAGGACTACCTCATGGCACTGAATAGTGACATTGGCTTAAAAGATGATGAACGACAAAACGAAGATAAACTTCCGGATGACTCCAAGGAGTTGCAAGGGCAACCCGCCATCCTCGTGATCGATGGCCCGGATCCACTCCCTTCCGCGCCCCACCTCGACACCGAGGACTATGACCAGATTCTGCAGGAGTTGCGTCAGTCCAAGACCGAGCAAGCAGTTGCGGATCGCCGCAACCGCAGGCTCAGCCTCGACAAGGTCACGTTCGGGATCACCGGCGCCATTGCCATCGCTTTTGTGATCTGGGGTTTCGTGGGACGCGACAGCCTCTCCGAGACCTCCACAAGCGTCCTGAACTGGGTCATGGAGTACACCGGCTGGCTCTTTATGGTCACCGCTTCGCTCTTCGTGGTCTTCGTCCTCTGGCTGGCCCTGGGCAAGTTCGGCAACATCCCGCTGGGCAAGGACGGCGAGAAGCCCGAATTCCGTACCGTCTCCTGGGTCTCGATGATGTTCGCCGCCGGCATGGGCATCGGGCTCATGTTCTACGGCGTAGCCGAACCGCTCTACCACTACATCTCTCCCCCACCGGGCACCGTGGACGGCCGCACCCCCGCAGCCATCCAGACCGCGATGGCCACCTCGATCTTCCACTGGACCCTGCACCCCTGGGCCATGTACGCCGTCGTGGGCATCGCCATGGCCTACGGCACCTACCGCCTGGGCCGCCGGCAACTGATCTCCGTCGCCTTCACCTCACTGTTCGGCATCAGGATGGTCGAAGGACCGGTCGGGAAGTTCATCAACATCCTGGCCATCTTCGCGACCCTCTTCGGCACCGCCGCCTCCCTGGGCCTGGGCGCCCTGCAGATCGGCAGCGGCATGACCTCCAACGGCTGGTTCGGCGAAATCGGCACCCCYGTGCTCGTAGTGATCGTCGCCATCCTCACAGCCTGCTTCGTGGCCTCCGCCGTCTCCGGCATCAGCCGCGGCATCCAGTGGCTCTCCAACATCAACATGGTCCTGGCCGTCGTCCTGGCCCTCATCGTCTTCATCGCCGGCCCCACCCTGTTCATCCTCAACCTGATCCCCTCCGCAGTCGGCGACTACGCCCGCGACCTGGCCGAAATGTCCTCCCGGACCGAAGCCGTCGGCGACGAAGCACTGCGCAGCTGGATGACCAGCTGGACCATCTTCTACTGGGCCTGGTGGATCTCCTGGACGCCGTTCGTAGGCCTGTTCATCGCCCGCATCAGCCGCGGCCGCACCATCCGCCAGTTCGTCACCGGCGTCCTGCTGGTCCCCAGCATCGTCAGCGTCATCTGGTTCGGCATCTTCGGCGGAGCCGCCTTCCACGTCCAGCAGGAAGCCGACAAGGCCAACACCCCCGGCCTGGTCACCATGGTCAACGGCACACCGTCCGTCAACTTCGACGGAGCCCTCTTCGACCTGGTCAAGAACCTGCACATGCCGGGCTGGCTCACCGCAGCCGTCATCGTCCTGGCCATGGTCCTGGTCGCGATCTTCTTCATCACCGGCGCCGACGCGGCCTCCATCGTGATGGGATCACTAAGCTCCAACGGCGCCGAACACCCCCGCCGCGGAGTAGTCATCTTCTGGGGCTGCCTCACCGGCGCCGTGGCAGCAGTCATGCTACTGGCCGGCGGCGACAAACCCTCCGAAGCCCTCGCCGGCCTCCAACGAATCACCATCGTCGCGGCGCTACCCTTCGTCATCGTCATGCTCCTGCTCTGCTTCGCCCTCGCCAAAGACCTGCGTCGGGACCCCCTCGCCCTGCGGCAACGACTCGCCACAACCGTCGTCGAACGCGCCATCCGCACCGGCGTTGAACAACACGGCGGCGTCCAATTCGAACTGGTCACCAGGCATGAATGCGACGAGCGTTGTTCCGCCGACGCTCGCTGCCCCGGCGATGCAGCGAACAGTGACAGCGGCAGCAGTGACGCCACCAAAGCCGACGCCAGCAATTAGGAGAGAACCGTGACCACACTCATTGAAAGCCGCCCCGCCGGCGCCGCGACCGGACCAGTGACGGCCGTTGCCGGCGCCGCGACAACCATCTCCAAGACCCGTCCGGCGGAATTTGTCCTCACCCTGGCCTGCCCCGAGCGGCCCGGCATCGTGCGGGCTGTCACCGCCTTCCTGGCCGACCGCGGATTCGACATCGTGGAGCATCAGCAGTTCGATGACCACGTCAGCGGCAAGCTCTACCTGCGCACGGCCTTCACGGGGGGCGGCTCCGGTTCCGGCGACCGGGCACGTGCGGAGCTCGGCCAGGTCGCGGATGGCCTGAGCGCCGAGTTTGAAGCGACAGCCGGCGAATTCGGCATGGACTTCACCATCCACGACGGCAGGCCCCAGCGGCTCCTGGTGATGGTGTCGAAGTTCGGGCACTGCCTCAATGATCTGATCTTCCGTTCGCAGGCTGGCAGCCTGGGCGCAGAGATCGCCCTCGTGGTTTCAAACCATGAGGACCTGCGCTCCATGGCCGAAACCGCCGGTCTGCCCTTTATCCATGTTCCGGTGACCCCCGGCACAAAGGCGGAGGCCGAGGCACGGCTGCTGGACCTCGTTGCCGAGTACGATGTGGACCTTGTGGTCCTGGCCCGCTACATGCAGGTCCTGTCCAACGAACTGTGCACCCAGCTGCGCGGCCGCGCAATCAACATCCATCATTCGTTCCTGCCTGGCTTCAAGGGCGCTAAGCCTTACCACCAGGCCTACGACCGCGGGGTGAAACTGGTCGGTGCCACGGCACACTACGTGACGCCCGACCTGGACGAAGGACCCATCATCGAGCAGGAGGTTTTTCGCGTGGACCACAGCCTCGATCCGAACGCCTTGGTGACCGTGGGCCGGGACGCCGAATCACAGGCCCTGTCCCGGGCTGTGAAATGGCATTGCCAGCACCGCGTCCTGCTCAATAGCACCCGCACCGTCGTATTCCGCTAACGCGAACCAGGAGAACTACTTATGAGCGCATCACCACGCGTCGTCATCATTGGCGCCGGTATCGTCGGCACCAACCTTGCGGATGAACTGGCCAGCCGGGGCTGGACCAACCTCACGGTTGTCGAACAGGGGCCGCTGGAACTGGCGGGTGGATCCACCTCGCACGCCCCGGGCTTGGTTTTCCAGACCAACCCGTCCAAGACCATGACGGAGTTCGCCAGCTACACCGTAGACAAGCTGCTCTCCCTTAGCGCCAATGGAGTGTCCTGCTTCAACCAGGTGGGGGGCCTGGAGCTGGCCACCACCGAAGCCCGCCTCGAGGATCTCAAGCGCAAGCTCGGCTACGCCGCCTCCTGGGGAATCGACGGCCGGCTCATCGACGCGGACGAATGCGAGAAGCACTGGCCGCTGTTGAACAGCGGCGCTTTTGCCGATGGCCGCAAGGTCCTCGGCGGTCTCTACGTGCCGTCCGACGGCCTCGCCTCAGCCGCCCGTGCGGTCCAGCTCCTGATCAGCCGGACCCAGGAGGCCGGGGTGACCTACCTCGGTTCCACCACGGTCACGGGCATCGCACAGCGGGCGGGCAGGGTCACCGGCGTCGAAACCTCCTCCGGTGTCATCCCGGCGGACATCGTGGTGTCCTGCGCCGGGTTCTGGGGCCGCGAGCTCGGCAAGATGGTGGGCATGAAGGTGCCGCTGCTTCCCCTTGCCCACCAGTACGTCAAGTCCACGCCGGTGGCCGAGCTCGCCGGCAACAACGAGATGCCCAACGGCGCCAGCAAGCCCATCCTGCGCTACCAGGACCGCGACCTCTACTACCGCGAACACGGCGACCGGATTGGCATCGGCAGCTACGCCCACCGCCCCATGCCCGTCGACATGGACCGGCTGCCCCGGGTCGGTGCGGAGGAGATGTCCGATCACCGCATGCCGTCCCGGCTGGATTTCACCATGGAGGACTTCCTGCCCGCCTGGGAAGACAGCAAGGAACTCCTTCCGGCCCTCCGCGGCGCGCAGATCGAGGACGGCTTCAACGGCATCTTCTCCTTCACTCCCGACGGGGGACCGCTCATGGGCGAGTCCCCCGACGTCGGGGGCTTCTTCGTGGCCGAGGCCGTCTGGGTCACCCACTCGGCCGGCGTCGCCAAGGCCATGGCCGAGCTGCTCATCGAGGGCCGGTCCCGCACCGACCTGCACGGCTGTGAGCTGACCCGCTTCGAGAAGGTCCAGACCAGCGACCAGTACGTCAGCGAAACGTCCCAGCAGAATTTCGTGGAGATCTACGACATCCTGCACCCGCTGCAGTCCAAGGAATCCCCCCGGGACCTGCGCGTCAGCCCGTTCAACGTCAGGCAGAAGGAGCTGGGAGCGTTCTTCCTGGAGTCCGCCGGCTGGGAGCGCCCGCACTGGTTCGAGGCCAACCGCGGCCTGCTCGAGGAGCTGCCGGCGGAATGGCAGGCGCCGGAGCGGGACGAGTGGTCCGCCATGTTCCACTCCCCCATCTCGGCTGCCGAAGCGTGGAAGACGCGCACCGCCGTCGGACTTTACGACATGACGCCGCTGAAGCGGCTGGAGGTCAACGGACCGGGAGCCCAGGCGCTGCTGCACCGCCTGAGCACCGGCAACATTGCCAAGAAGCCCGGCGCCGTGACGTACTGCCTGCTGCTGGAGCACGACGGCGGCATCCGCAGCGATGTGACCGTTGCCCGCCTTGCGGAGGAACAGTTCCAGCTGGGCGTTAACAGCAACGTGGACTTCGACTACCTGCGGGTCGAGGCCAGGAAGCAGTCGGCCGCGGATCCTGCCCAGTGGGTGCACGTCTCAGACATTACGGGCAGCACGTGCTGCATCGGGCTGTGGGGCCCGCTGGCACGTGAAGTGATCGGCAAGGTCAGCGCGGACGACCTCAGCAATGACGGCCTGAAATACTTCCGGACCAAGGAAATCTCGGTGGGCGGCATCCCGGTCACGGCCATGCGGCTCTCCTACGTCGGCGAGCTCGGCTGGGAGCTCTACACCACGGCGGAATACGGGCTGAAACTCTGGGACCTCCTCTTCGAGGCCGGGCGGGAACACGGCATCATCGCGGCCGGGCGCGGCGCATTCAACAGCATGCGGCTGGAGAAGGGCTACCGGCTGTGGGGCACCGACATGACCTCCCAGCACCACCCGTACGAGTCCGGCTTGGGCTTCTCAATCGCCAAGGACAAGGAAGGTTTCGTGGGCTGCGAGGCCCTGTCCGCGCGCAAGGAGCAGCCGGCCACCCGGGCGCTCCGGTGCCTCACCGTGGACGACGGGACGTCCGTGGTGCTGGGCAAGGAACCGGTGTACGTCAACGGTGAAGCCGCCGGGTACGTCACGAGCGCGGCCTACGGCTACTCGGTGCGCAAGCCGATTGCCTACGCCTGGCTGCCGGCCGCTGTCTCCGTCGGTGATTCCGTGGAAGTGGAGTACTTCGGCGAGCGCATCGCGGCGACCGTCACGGCCGAACCGCTGTTTGATCCCGGCATGGAGCGGCTGCGCGGCTAGCGCCAGCGCACCGTCCTGACCTCTTTTTGCGCGAGAACGACGGCGACACACCGGCGAGTCCGGAGTGTCGCCGTCGTTCTCGGTTTAAAACAGGTCAGCGGGGCCGGGGCCGCCGTCACGATCACCTCTTCATGCGGTTAATACCCTGCGTTGTGAACGCTCGCATTACGTTAGGAGAACGACCCATGGCCGCTTTGTTTGAACTGTTTTTGGACGAGGACGACTGCTTCAGGTTCCGGCTGGTCGCAGAGGATGGTGAGGTGATGCTCACTTCGGTGGCCTACGCGTACGAGGACGTCGCAATTGCCGGGATCTGGGCCATGCGGGAAGCAGCAGTCACCGGGAGCATCGTGGATCTCACCGGCTTGAAGCCCACAGCCTGAGGACTTTCGCCGGCATCGATCCGAGCCGGAATCGGCCAGAGCCCGCATCGATCCAGGCCAGTGAGCCTAACTCAGTTCCGATCCGCTCTGTTGCTCGTACGCGGTGCGCAGCCCCGCCTTGGCACGGATGAGCAACGCGGAGACCGCATTGGGTTCGAGGCCCAGGATCGGTGCTATGTTCCGTGGCTTCTCGCCCATGACCTCGGCGTGCCAGAGCACCGTCCGCCAGCGTTCCGGCAGGGAACGCATCGCAGCGGCGACGTGTTCCTGTTCGAACACAGTCAGGACCGTCTCGAGCCCCTGGTCCTCGACAGGTCCCGGATCCAGGACTTCGTCGGGTGCAGGTTGCTCACGAACACGTTTGTTCCAGAACGTCATAGCCACGGAACGGATTGCGGTGCTCAGATACGGGCCAAACACGTCCGTGGGCCCGTAGCCGTTCCTGATTGCGCCAACAGCCTTGGCGAACGCGTCATGAAGCACATCCTCGGCCTCCTGGGCGCCGGACATCAGACCCCGGATGAACCGCAGCCCCGGCTCGCGGTGCCGTTCATACAGCACCGCCATGGACTCTGCGTCCCCGGCCCGGACGCCGGCAATCAAATCCGATTCATCGCCCCGGGTACCGCCGGACGGCCCGTCGGCTGCTGCACGGCGCAGATGCCCGCCCCCCGGTGAAACGTGCTCCATTGTTTCCATGTGGTTGCCTGCCCTCGATGCCGAAAAGCGAGAACGCGCTGCAAGCGCCTCACCCCATTTACCGCGGGCGGGCCTGTTTCATGACGCGGAAACCGAAATTGTTGTGAAAGCGTTTGCAGGAGGTGGCAGATCCGGGTCTAGGGGCCCGGCCCGCAGTTGTCCGTCCCGCAGTTGTCCGTCACGGACTCCGGGCAGCACGGTTAGAACTCCGGGTGATTCCGCCGTTGCGGCGGGATCCTAATTACTGCGGGAGGATTCTTGTGATGCCGGACGGCCAGAAGACTTTGTCAACGCGTTCGATTGAGCTGCAGCGGGCTCGTCCGATATCTGAGCTGCGCCTGCCTTCGCGGGCAGTAAACGGCCTCGCCCGGCACGGCGTGAACAGCATCGGACAGCTCATTGCACGCTCGCGGCAGGATCTCAAGAACGAGATTCACGGCCTCGGGATCGGCAGCATCCGCGACATTGAGGAAGCCCTGAAGCGGGAAGGCCTAAGCCTCGCCACCGCCGGAAGAACTTCACGGTATAGCCGTCCACTCGGCCGGCATGCCAGGAATCACCACGCCTGGGTGGCTGGTCTGCCGATCTTGAAAGAGGCAGGCGGGGTTCAGTGAAGTATTGCCGATTTCCGCTGCCCGCACCGGCCCGCACCGGCCGCGTGTCCCGCCAGCACCCGCTAAACAATTGCCGGCTGGAAGATCGCGGCCGCCGATTCGTTTGCGGCTGGCAGCAGCGGCACTGCGGCGGGCCGTTCCTGCACGGGATCCGGGGGCCTGTCGGGAAGCCTGATCGCCGCTGACCGGTAAAATGGGGATCAATCAGCATACGCAGTAATTGGGGGGTATTCGGTATGTCGGAAAGACCTGACGGGCGGCTGACCCTATCTGTGGGCCGGCGGGAGTTCGAGCAATTGAACCGTGAGTGGGCTGACTACGTCGCCGCGGCCACTGCGGGATCAAGCCCGGTCGACCCGGTTCTCACCCTAAGGCGGACCGGCGGGGTCCTGCGTTCCCTGGACCTGTTGCTGGCTTCGATCGGCCGCGAGGACAGCCAGGCCCCAGCCGGGTCGGAGCGCCGCGAGTCCGAGCACAGCGGGTAGAGGCCGCTACCGTCACGCGCCGACTTGTTGATGTTTTTTATGACCAAAACGCCCCGAACCCTTCATTAGGTGATTATGTGAGCGCTACCACATTTCCGCGCCAGCAGGAATTCGTCGTCCGCCCGGAGTCACTATGCCCACCCTTTGCCGTCAATCACGTGTCGTTTCCGCGTGCCGGGCAGTGCTGTGAAGGCCGCCGCAACCCCGCCGGACGGCGCGTCCGCGGAGGCGGGAGCCGCCGCGGCGGAAGCTGAGGCGAGGCTCGTACAGGACTGCCGGGAAGGCAAGGCCGGGGCCGTTCTGGAATTGTTCAGAACGCATTGGGAACCGGCCTTGGCTTATGCCAACGTGCTGAGCAGATCGTCACATGATGCTGAGGATGTCGCCGCTACGGCATTCCTTAAGTCCCTCACCGCCATGCGACGCGGAAAAGGGCCAAACGGCCCGGTCAGACCATATCTCCTGAGGGCTGTCCGCACGGCGGCATGTGACCGCCATGCGTCCGCCGAACATCCGTCAGGGCGAATCGTCGAGCTGGCTGACGGCCAGAACACTGACGGGCTCCTCAACGGCTCCAAGGAACAGGACTTCGTCGCGGAGGCATTCGCGACTCTTCCCCTTCGCTGGCAAAGAGTCCTGTGGTATGTCGAGATTGAAGGACTGAAGCCGCGCGAGGCGGCGCCACTTCTCGACGTCGCCCCCAACGCACTCTCCGCCCTCCTCCGGCGTGCCCGCAAAGGACTTCGTGAGGCCTATCTCCTGGTGTTCCTGCGCGACTCCGAAAGCCGCGGCTGCGACTCCATGCTGCGGATGTTGGCCGAATCTGCCCTCGACCGCACCACGGCGGCAGGCCAGGCCAAAGTCGACGGACACGTCCGCACGTGCCGGAACTGCCGCGTGGCACTCCGGGGTTTGCATGGTGTCCGTTCCAGAATGCATGCTTTCCTGAACCCGGGACTCCTGCCGGCGGCGCTCTCGCCACTCACCGCTGTCCGGATCCTCGAAATCCTGTCATCGTCGCCCCGCTGCCCTCTGGGCCACATCGCGGAAACCATCAATGAATCTGCGGACGTTGCACGTTCACTCTTCCAAGGGCTGAAAACAATTGGCGCATCGGCGGCGGTCGTTGTCCTCATGATCCTGCCGGCAGCCCCGAACGCTGCAACACCCGATCGGGAACCTCCTGCCCTTCAAGGTGGTTGCGGCCCTTACGGAACATCCGTCGGTTGCGTGCATCGTGCAGCCACCGCCCCCGATTACCTCCAGCTGCGGGCAGTGACCCGATCATCCCAATAGCGCCCTTGCAGCTATGGCGCCAGGTTGCCCTGACCGTCTTTTCGGCTAGCCCGCCGCGTAGGTTCTGGCCTCACGCTGAATGAGCCGGGTGAGCTTTTCGACCCGTTCAGACATGTACGTACCGACCTGGAGCCGGTCGCCGGGCCAGCTGGAGGCCTCCCAGGAGTCTTCCAGGGCTTTGGCCAGGGCACGGGACAGGGAGTACACCTTCCACGAGTGCTTCAGGTAGTGGAGGGCCCGCCTCCGGTACTCGGGGCTTTGCCTCAACAGCTGGACGGCGGCGCGCGCCAGGGCTTCGCCCAGCAGCTTTTCGCCGGCTTGAATATTTTCCATGCGGACCTTCACCATCCCCAGTGCGCGGACAAGATCTTCCTTGAACTGTTCCCTTCGAGTGTCGCGAAAGTAGCTCAGCATCGGCTCAAGCCAATGCAAGGGTTGGCTCAAGACCCGGCCGCGGGTCCACTATGGCATCACGGTGTAGCTAGGCGTAGCGTCATTCACACAGGCAAAAGGGCGGAGTTGCTGGATTGTGGCCGGGCCACGTTTGCAGCCGGGCGCCGCCTCAATGGAGTCAATCCACTGAAGGAGTTGGCGATGGCGGGATGGAACGCGGATACAGCTGCCGGACCATTGGGGTCCGGAACGGTCACGCTGGTGGAAGGTTCATCATTCTGTATCTCTTCGGCCAACGGGGACGTCCATCCGGAACACCCGCACGGGGTCTTCCATGAGGACACCCGGATCCTTTCCCGCTGGAACCTGACCGTCAACGGCCAGTCCGTCGAGCCGCTGGCGGCGGAAACGAAGGAACCGTACCGTGCATTGTTCGCAGGCCGTGTGCCCCGTTCGGACGGGTACGCGGACAGCCCACTGATCGTGGAGAGGCTGCGGGAAGTCGGTGCGGGAATCCTGGAAGAGATCACCATCAGGAACTACTCGTCCGACGCCGCAGAGTGCGTGGTGGAGCTGAGTGTTGAAGCGGATTTCGCGGACCTCTTCGAGGTCAAGGAAGCCCGGATCCAGCGGCACTGGAAAGAAAGCCGCGAGCCTGACGGTGACACGCTGACCATCCGGGCCGCCTGGGAGGATGTCCGAAAGGCAGTCGTCGTCAACGCAGGTGGCGCGGACATCGAAGCGGAGGCCCTGACCTACCGGACGGTTATCCCGGCGCATGGAGAGTGGAAAACCCGGGTCAGCGTGGTGCCCAGGTTCGACGGTAGCGGCCCCGCGACGCCGTTCGCCCACCCCGCTGCCGGGGAAATGTCCCCCCGTGACCTCCGCCGGCAGGCCTGGGTGTCCAAGATTCCTGCACTGCACATGGGCAACCGCTCGATCGAACGGACCATCCGCCGCAGCTACGACGACCTGGGCGCCCTCCGGATTGAGGATCCGCACCACCCGGACCGGATCGTCGTGGCCGCCGGCGCCCCCTGGTTCATGACGCTGTTCGGACGCGACTCACTGATTTCCTCCATCATGTCGATGACTGTGGACCCGTCACTCGCGCTGGGCACCGTGCAGACGCTGGCCGACCGTCAGGGCAGCAGGGTGGACCTGATGAGCGAGGAGGAGCCCGGCAAGATCCTCCACGAAGTCAGGCTCGACGTCTCCAGCGGGCTGGCACTGGGCGGAAAATCCGCGTACTACGGTAGCGTCGACGCCACGCCGCTGTTCCTGATAGTCCTCGGCGAGGTGGGCCGCTGGGGTTTTGCCGCGGAGACCATCGCCGCCCTGCTACCCCATGCGGACCGGGCGATGGAGTGGATCCGTACATACGGGGACCGCGACGGCGACGGGTTCGTCGAATATGCGCGCCTCAACGAAAGGGGCCTGATCAACCAGGGTTGGAAGGATTCGTGGGACGGCGTCAATTTCGCCGACGGCCGCATGGCCGAGGGGCCGATCGCGCTGTGCGAGGTGCAGGGGTATGTCTATGGCGCGTACATGGCGAGGTCGTGGATGGCGTACGACGCCGGCGACGATGCTCTGGCCTCTGACCTCCGGGACCGCGCGGCACGACTGAAGAAACAGTTCAACGAACAGTTCTGGATGCCCGAGCGCGGTTACTATGCCATCGCGCTGGACGGCAACAAGCGTCAGGTCGATGCGTGCGCGTCCAACATGGGCCATTGCCTGTGGAACGGCATCATCGACGAGGACAAGGCGCCGATGGTGGTGGAACGGCTGATGTCCCCGGAAATGTTCAGCGGCTGGGGAGTGCGGACCCTGGCAACCGATATGGGCGCCTATAACCCCGCCAGCTACCACAACGGCTCCGTCTGGCCGCACGACAATGCGATCATCCAGGCCGGCCTCCTCCGCTACGGGTTCGTGGCGGAGGCGCAGCGGATTTCCACGGCCCTGCTGGACGCGGCCGAGTATTCGGAGGGGCGACTGCCCGAACTGTTCTGCGGCTTCGACCGGCAGCACTTCACCGCTCCCGTGCCCTACCCCACCGCGTGCTCGCCCCAGGCATGGGCGGCCACCACGCCGATCTATCTCGTAACGAACCTGATGCGCTACAACCCCCACGTCTCCGAGGGCGGGCTGTGGATGGACCCCGTGCTGCCGGAATCCTACGGGGACCTCCACATCACCAACGCGCCCATGGCCGGCGGCCGCATCACCATCGACGTTTCCGGCTCCGAAGCGACCATCCAGGGATTGCCCGAGGGCATGGTCCTCCACCACGGAACCCGCCCTTGGATGTCCGACCTGGTGCAGAGGGCCAGGATGCCCAAGAAGGACTAGGGACTGTGCGCGGCGTCCGCGATTACCGCGGCTACGGCGCCGCCGCTTCTGCGGAGCCCTCAGCCTCGTGCGGCACGAAGCGGACGAACATGGCCTTGAACCCGGGGGTGTTGGATTCGCGGGCGACGTTTTCCTTGTGGACCAGGGCGTTGGCTTCGGGGAAGTACGCCGCGGCGCAGCCCTTCGCCGTCGGGTAGGCCACCAGCCGGAACTTGTCCGCCTGCCGGTCGATCCCGCGGAAGGTGCTCACCACGTCCACCAGGTCCCGGTCCTGGAAGCCGAGTTCGGTCAGGTCCTCGGGGTGGACCAGGATCACCCGGCGGCCGCCCGAGATCCCGCGGTACCGGTCATCCAGGCCGTAGAAGGTGGTGTTGTACTGGTCATGGCTGCGCATCGTTTGGAGCACCAGGTGGCCGTCCGGCGGAGTCAGGTATTCCAGCGGGCTGACCGTGAAGCGTCCCCGCCCGATGTCCGTTTTGAAGGACCGGGTATCGCGCGGCGGGTTGGGCAGCACAAAGCCGTTCTTCGTCCGGACCCGGGCGTTGAAGTCCTGGAAACCCGGGATGACGCGGGAGATGTGGTCCCGGACCACGTCATAGTCCGCGGCCATGGCCTTCCAGTTGACCGGATGGTCCTCGCCGAAGGTGGCATCTGCCATCCGGGCGATGATTACAGGTTCGGCGAGGAGGTGCTCGGAGACCGGCTGGAGCCTGCCCTGGGTGGAGTGGACCACGGACATGGAATCCTCCACGGACAGGAACTGGGCCCCGCCCGGGTGCTTGTCATCCTTGTCCGTCCGGCCCAGCGTGGGCAGGATGAGCGAGGTGCGCCCGTGCACCACGTGGGAACGGTTCGGCTTGGTGGACACGTGCACCGTCAAGCCGATCCGCTGCATCCCGGCCTCCAGCATCTCCGTGTCGGAGCAGGCCAGCGAGAAGTTGCCGCCCATCGACACAAAGACGTCCACGTCGTCCCGTTCGAAGGCCTCCATGGCCTCCACGGCGTCAACACCGTGGCCGCGCGGGGACTGGATTCCAAACTCCTCGTCGAGGGCCTCCAGGAGCCATTCCTTAGGCTTCTCCCAGATGCCCATGGTCCGGTCGCCCTGGACGTTGGAGTGCCCGCGGACCGGGCAGGCCCCGGCCCCGGGTTTGCCGAAGTTGCCCTGCAGGAGCAGGACGTTGACCATTTCCTTGATGGTGTCCACCGAGTGCGGCTGCTGCGTCACGCCCAGGGCCCAGCAGAAGATCGTGGCCTTGGACCGGATCAGCATCCCGGCCACGTCCTCGATCTGCGTCCGGGCCAGGCCGGTGGCCTTCTCGATTTCGTCCCAGTCCAGCACCTTGCGGGCGTCACGGTACGCGTCGAAGCCGTCGGTCTGCGCATCGATGAAGGAGCGGTCG
Source organism: Arthrobacter sp. P4_H3 (assembly GCF_056400885.1). Lineage (NCBI taxonomy): Bacteria > Bacillati > Actinomycetota > Actinomycetes > Micrococcales > Micrococcaceae > Arthrobacter > Arthrobacter sp. P4_H3. Next base: position 34,198 of record NZ_JBFUKK010000013.1, on the reverse strand, counting down.
ACGACGGTGCCGGGGTTCCGTTCCTCCTCCGCCAGGAGCAGGTGGCCGAGGGCCTGGAACAGTGCCAGGTCACCTCCCACCTTGATCTGCAGGTACTCGTCGGCCAGCGGCGTGCCGCCGCCCACCACACCCGAAACGGTCTGCGGGTCCCTGAAGTTGAACAGTCCGGCCTCGGGCAGCGGGTTCACCGCCACGACTTTGCCACCCTTGTCCTTGCATTCCTTCAGCGCCGAGAGCATCCGGGGATGGTTCGTGCCGGGGTTCTGGCCGACCACAAAGATCAGCTCGGAGTCGTGGATATCGTCCAGCGAGACGGTGCCCTTGCCGATGCCGATGGTCGGATTCAGCGCCGAACCGGAGGATTCATGGCACATGTTCGAACAGTCCGGCAGGTTGTTGGTGCCCAGTGCCCGGGCGAACAGCTGATACATAAATGCCGTCTCGTTGGCTGTGCGCCCGGAGGTGTAGAAGACGCAACGGTCCGGCGTGGAGGCCCGCATGTGCTCGCCGATGAGTTCGAACGCGTCCGCCCAGGAAATCGGCGAATAGTGCGTCTCGCCTTCGCGGATCACCACCGGCTCGCTGAGCCTGCCCTGGTTGCCCAGCCAGTATTCGGTCTTCCCCCTCAGCTCCGCGATGGAGTGCTTCGCCCAGAACTCCGCCCCGACCGTGCGCAGGGTGTTCTCCTCCGCCACCGCCTTGGCGCCGTTCTCGCAGAACTCGGCCGTCTTGCGCTTCTTGTCCGATTCGGGCCACGCGCAACCCGGGCAGTCGAAGCCGCCGCGCTGGTTCAGGCGCAGCAGCGACTGAGCCGTCCGGGACACCCCGGCCTGGGCCACAGCGCGCTCCAGCGCCACCATCACCGCCTTCACGCCCGCCGCCTGCGTCTTCGGCTTATGGACTTCCAGCTCATCCTCGTTGATATCCGCGACGGGGGCGGGCTGCTTACCGAACTTCAGGGGCACGCCTTTCATTGGCTGACCCTGGCCAGCGTCTCCCGCTCCGCCCCGATAGTGGTGCCGTCGCCGTGGCCGGTGCGCACCACTGTCCGTGCGGGCAGTGTCAGCAGCCGTTCGCGGATGGAGGTGAGGATGGTCGGGTAGTCGCTGTAGGACCGGCCGGTGGCGCCCGGTCCGCCGTTGAACAGTGTGTCCCCGGTGAAGACCGTGCCTTCCTCCTCGAGGTGGAAACAGGTGGACCCCGGCGAGTGGCCCGGCGTGTGGATCGCCCGAAGGGTCGCCCCGGCCACCTGGAACACGTCACCGTCGGCCAGGTAATGGTCCGGCTTGGCATCCGGATAGACCTGCTCCCAGAGCATCAGGTCGTCAGGGTGCAGGTAGACCGGCGCGTTCACGGCTTCCGCCACGGCACGCGCGGCGCCGATGTGGTCGTTGTGCGCGTGCGTGAGCAGGATGGCCAGGACTTTCCGGCCACGGACCTGATTGATGATCGCCGCTGCATCATGCGGGGAATCGATGATGACGCATTCTTCCTCGTTCCCCACGATCCAGACGTTGTTGTCCACGTCCCAGGTGCCGCCGTCGAGCGAAAACGTCCCCGAGGTGACCAGGTTTTCGATGGTGACGCTCATGCGGACACCGCCGTGACGGCCTCAGCGGACGTGACAGTCCCGGCAGCCGGGCGGATCTCCACGACGGACCGCAGCACCTTGCCCTCGTGCATCTTGCCGAAGGCCTCTTCCACCTGGTCGATGGTGATGCGCTCGGTGACGAACGCGTCCAGGTCCAGGTTGCCCAGCTTGTACTGCGCCACCAGCATCGGGAAGTCCCGGGACGGCAGGCAGTCGCCGTACCAGGAGGACTTCAGCGACCCGCCGCGGCCAAAAACGTCCAGCAGGGGCAGCTCGAGCATCATGTCCGGCGTCGGCACACCCACCAGCACCACGCGCCCGGCGAGGTCCCGGGCGTAGAACGCCTGCTTGTACGTTTCGGGGCGTCCCACTGCCTCGATCACGACGTCGGCGCCGTTGCCGCCGGTCAGCGCCCGGATGGCCTCGATCGGGTCTTCCTTGCTGGAATCCACCCCGTGGGTGGCACCGAGCGACTTCGCCATTTCGATCTTGTTGGCGTCGATGTCCACGGCGATGATCGTGGTGGCGCCGGCCAGCTTGGCGCCGGCGATGGCGGCGATGCCCACACCGCCGCAGCCGATCACGGCCACCGATTCGCCGCGCTTGACCTCACCGGTGTTGATGGCGGCGCCGATGCCTGCCATCACTCCGCAACCGAGCAGCCCGACGGCGGCGGGATCGGCGTCCTCGTCAACCTTGGTGCACTGCCCGGCGGCGACGAGGGTCTTCTCGGCGAAGGCGCCGATGCCCAGCGCCGGCGAGAGCTCCGTACCGTCCTCGAGCGTCATCTTCTGCGTGGCGTTGTGTGTGTTGAAGCAGTACTGCGGCTGGCCCTTGGCGCAGGCACGGCACTCCCCGCATACAGCGCGCCAGTTCAGGATCACGCGGTCCCCCGGAGCCACGTCGGTGACGTCCGGTCCGACAGCGCTGACCACGCCGGTGGCCTCATGACCCAGCAGGATGGGGAAATCGTCAGTGATTCCGCCCTGCTTATAGTGCAGGTCCGTGTGGCAGACACCGCAAGTGAGAATGTCCACCAGGGCCTCACCGGGCCCGGGATCCGGCACCAGGATTGTCTCAACCGAGACCGGCGCGTTCTTTTCCTTGGCAATGACAGCCTTTACTTTGTGAACCATGATTCCTGTGTTCCTTTCCTGAGCCCCGCGGGACTCTTTGGCAACGGCACCCGTTGCCAATCTAGCTGACTCCCTGCGGATCCAAATCCTCTTCCAGCCGCTGGTTGCTGCTGTCCGCGGTCTTGACAGCCTCAACCCGGCCCGGCCGATGCTCGGAAGCATTCGGCGGAGACGCAACCCTTCGCCGAATTGCGCATTACACAACATGATGCACATAGCGCGTACTTGAAAATATGTCAGGCGTCACACAGGAGTGTCAATAGATCGCCCGAACGCTGCCTCACGGCGCCACGGCCGGCTATCACTCCGGGAACAATTAATGCAACAAAGTCGCTTCAGACGCAACATACGCCAACGAACTCCAAGCCACACCCTGCCTTATCGCGCGCACTCTCTTGATAATTCCAGAGCCAATAAGTATTGACTGTGTCGCACATCACGCATAATCTGGTGCAACAGCGTTGCGCTGAATGCAACCATTAACACTTGGTGGACACATGAGTAACGAAACTTCCTCTCCCGCTCTTGCGGGAGGCCCGGGCGCGGAGCAGGCTGGCGAGCATGAACGCCACGAAGACCGCCGCACCGGCCGTAGTACGTTGAGCGGCCAGAATTTCCAACCTGCTGACAACGGCGTCAGCAAGGACACGCGCCGCAGAGTGATCGCGGCAAGCTTCATCGGCAACTTCGTCGAATGGTTCGACTACGCCGTTTACGGCTACCTGGCTGTCACGATCGCGACGGTCTTCTTCCCTGAATCAAATCCCCAGACGGGGCTTCTGCTGACTTTCGCCCTGTTCGCGATTTCCTTCCTCGTGCGCCCGCTCGGAGGGTTCGTCTGGGGCCATATCGGTGACAGAGTGGGCCGGCGGACCGCCCTCTCCCTATCGATCCTGATCATGTCCGGAGCGACGTTCTGCATAGCCCTCATTCCGGGCTACAGCACCATCGGTATCTGGGCTCCGATCCTGCTCCTGATCATCAGGGTGGTACAGGGCTTCTCAGCCTCGGGCGAGTACGCCGGAGCATCAGCCTTCCTGGTCGAATACGCCCCCGCCAACAAACGGGGCGTATACGCCGCGGTAGTTCCTGCGAGCACCGCAGCAGGCTTGCTCCTTGGTTCCCTACTGGCTGGCCTGCTGACAGTCCTGCTCAGTTCCGACGCGATGCAAAGCTGGGGTTGGCGCCTGCCGTTCCTGCTGGCTGCCCCGATGGGACTGATCGGACGTTACATCCGCACCAAGCTGGAAGACACTCCGGTGTTCCGCGAATTGGCAGCGGAGGACGAGGCGGTCAAGGCACCCGTTTCAAGCCTGTTCCGGAACCACTGGCGGCAGCTGCTGCAGGCCGTCGGAGCTGTGCTGCTGAACGCCGTCGGCTTCTATGTGATCCTCAGCTACATGCCCACCTATCTGTCTTCAGAGCTGGGCCTCGGGGAGACTGAATCATTCCTGGCCACCACAATCGCGTTGCTCACTTACATCGGATTCATCTTCCTGACGGGGATGCTCTCGGACCGTTACGGACGCAAGAAGGTGCTCATCACCGCCTCCGTGAGCTTCATCCTGCTCACCGTGCCCGCGTTTGCACTGCTGGGAACCGGGAATTTCCTGGTCATCGTCCTGGTCCAGATCCTGTTGGGCGCCATGCTCACGCTCAACGACGGGACCCTCCCCAGCTTCCTTGCCGAAATGTTCCCCACCCGTGTCCGCTACAGCGGCTTCGCGGTCAGCTTCAACCTCTCCAACGCCCTTTTCGGCGGCACGGCCCCGTTCATGGCAACGCTGCTGATCGCCGCCACCGCCAGCGATCTGGCGCCGGCCTGGTACCTCGTCGCTGCGGCGGTCATCTCCCTGATCGCCGTCGCGCTCTCCAAGGAAACCTGCAAAGAACCGCTGCGCCACGAATAAAGACTTCCTTCCACGTCAAGTAACAGCACCACAGAAAGGCACCACCATCATGACCACCACAGCATCCGAGAACGCAACGTCCGTCGCCGCACTGGAGCGACTCAAAGTCCTGAAGAACGGCGAGAAGGTCAAGCTAACATTCTCCGATACCGAGTTCGAGCGCCGCCTCGCCGGGCTGCGCCGGATCATGGCAGAGAAGGACCTGGACGCCGTCGTCCTGACCAGCTACCACTCGATCAAGTACTACTCCGACTTCCTTTTCACGACCTTCGGCCGCTCCTACGCCATGGTGGTGACCAAGGACGACACCGTCACCGTCACGGCAAACATTGACGCCGGGATGCCGTGGCGCCGCAGCTTCGGCGACAACATTGTCTACACGGACTGGCGCCGGGACAACTACATCTTCGCCATCCAGGAAGTCCTGCGCACCCGCGGCATCAACGCCCGCCGGATCGGCGTCGAGGACGACTCGCTGCCGCTGGACAACCGCAACAAGATCCAGGCCGCCTTCGCCGGCGCAACGCTGGTGGATGTCGCCCAGGCCGCCATGCGCCAGCGGATGATCAAGTCCGCCGAGGAGATCGAGGTCATCAAGCACGGGGCGCGGATCGGCGACCTCGGCGGCGAGGCCATCCGCAACGCCATCACCGCGGGGATCACCGAGTACGAGGTCGCCCTGATCGGCACCGAGGCCATGGTCCACGAGATCGCCCGGACCTTCCCGGATTCCGAGATCCGGGACACCTGGGTCTGGTTCCAGTCCGGCATCAACACGGACGGCGCACACAACTGGGCCACCACCCGCAAGATCCAGGAACACGACATCCTGTCACTGAACTGCTTCCCCATGACCTCGGGCTACTACACGGCCCTGGAACGCACCCTGTTCTACGGAGAACCGGATGCCCGTTCCCTGGAACTCTGGAACATCAACGTGGAGGTCCACAAACGCGGTCTCGAACTCATCAAGCCCGGCGCCGTCTGCAAGGACATCGCTGCCGAATTGAACGAGATCTACGTCGGACACGGCCTCTTGGCCAACCGCACCTTCGGCTACGGGCACTCCTTCGGCGTCCTCAGCCACTACTACGGCCGCGAAGCCGGGCTGGAGCTCCGCGAGGACATCGACACCGTCCTTGAGCCCGGCATGGTGGTTTCGATGGAACCGATGATCACGGTCCTGGACGGCCAGCCCGGTGCCGGCGGCTACCGCGAGCACGACATCCTGGTTGTCGGCGAGGACGGCGCGGAGAACATCACCAAGTTCCCGTTCGGTCCGGAATACAACATCATCGGGGCATAACGGCACCACAACCTGCCCCTGCCGGAAAGCGGCGCCACGTCCTGCGTGGCGCCGCTTTCCGGCTCACATACGGAATGATGGTGGACACCATGACCTCTGCAGAAGCTCCCGAAACCAACAGCAACGGCGACGCCAAGGGCACGTCCGTCATCGTCAACGCCATCGCAGTACTGCGAAGCTTTACCGCGGACGAGCCACTGCTCGGCGTCACGGAGATCGCCAACCGCGTCGGCTTGCACAAAAGCACCGTTTCCCGCATCCTGGCAACGTTCGAGCAGGAACACCTGGTGGAGCGCGATGCGGAGACCCGCAGGTTCCGCCTGGGCCTGGGCCTCATCGCCGTCGCCGGCCCGCTGCTGGCCGAACTCGAAGAGCGCCGCGTGGCCTACCCCGTCCTGCGCGAACTCACCGAGCAGACCGGCGAAACCAGCGCCCTCATGGTGTGGAACGGGTCCGAATCGATGTGCGTCGAACAGATCGCCAGCCATCACCAGATCAAGCACACCACCCCGCTGGGCGCCCGGTACAAGGACGCGCTCAGCGCCTCCGTCCAGGTCTTCCTCGCCGCGGAACCCGCCGAACGCGTACGCGTACTGCTCAAGAGCGGCGAAATTTCCTACCCGGGCCTGGACGACACCAGCCTCGAGGCCTACCTGATCCGGCTGGGCGACGTCGCCCGGCGCGGCTGGGCCACCAATTACGGCGAATCCTCACTGGACGAAGTGGGCCTGGCGGCCCCCGTTTTCGATCACCGCGGCGACATCGTGGCGGCGGTCCTCATCCCTGCGCCGCGCTTCCGGGTATCCCCGGACACACTGCAGCGCCTCGGGGAGTCCTGCAAGGCAGCCGCGGACCGCGTCACGGCCCGCCTCGGCGGGGCATCCCCCGGCCCCGCCTGAGCCAGGCCCCCGCGACGCTCTCTCACCTCCTGCCGTTTTTTCGGCGACGCTCTCTCACCTCCTGCCGTTTTTTCGGCGACGCTCTCTCACCTGCTGCCAAACCCGGTAGGTCAGACTGTTCCCGCCACGACGATTGCCGTCGACGCAAGCCGGATGGCGCCGTCGCGCTCTAATCCTCTGGCCTGTTCCAGGACCTGTGTCCGGATGCGTTCACGGGTGTCGGCGTCCGCCCGGGCAAGACCGGCGACAACGGGAGCTGCGATGTCCATCATGAATTCCCAGTAGCGCTCCGGCGTTTCGTGGACCATCTCACTCGTAACGATCTCCTCGGCGATGTTGGTAAGTCCGCCGTCGGAAAATGCCTTTGTCATGAAGCCCGGGGCGGCACAGCGAAACAGTCCGGGAGCATCCGGCGTACTGGTAGGAAGCTCCACATGCCTGCCGATCGTGCCCATGATTGTGGTTGCCCAGGCGTTCTTTGCCGGCTCGCTCCAGACTGCGGCAGAGATCCGCGCTCCGGGTTTGGCTGACCGGGCAAATTCCCCGATGGCCGCCGGGATGTCAGGGAAAAACATAAAACCGAACCGGCACAGAACGGCGTCGAAGGTATCGTCGCTGAACGGGAGCGAGCCGGCATCACTAATGGCTGTCCGGACATTGGTGAGGCCCCGGGCGGAGGCCTTCTCGGCAGCCGCGCGAAGCATGTTTTCCGACAAATCCGTAACAGTAACGCTTCCCGCGGGCACCATCGCCGCCGCGGTCAGGCCGGGTTCGCCGGTTCCCGCGGCCACATCCAGCACACGCGAATCCGGTTTCAGGCCCGCGTGGTCGATCATGGACGCGCCGAAAGGAGCCAGCCACTGCACGACGTCGTCGTCCCATTTCTTCCATCCGGCCGAAAACTTGTCCCAGGTATCACGCTGCTGGTCCCGGACTTGCTCTGAATCAGTTGGCATCGCTGTTCCTATGCTCGTGGGTAGGCAACAGTCTGCTCCGGCACTGCCTCCCGGGCAATGGATATCCGCGCTAAGGCCCCCGGAAGTGAGAGAGCGCCCGACCTGAAACGGCAGGAAGTGAGAGGGCGTCAGGTGGGGATGATGCGGAACAGGAACTTGGTCCGGACCATGACCCACAGCAGGGCCACAATGGCCGCATAGGCGGCCGTGTTCAGCCAGATGTTCCCCTGCTGCAGCGCCGGGATGTTGGCCACGACGGCGATCAGCACCACGTGCATGATGAAGACGTACAGCGTTGCCTGCCCCAGCGGGATCAGCAACCAGCCCACCGCGCGTTCGATTGGCTTCCAGTACGCCGTTAGGAGAGCATAAGCCGTCACCAGCAGCGTGATCACGTTGAGGAGCCGGCCCGGTTCGAGGTAGGTCCGCCCGAAGAACTGGTCGTACACGGCACGGAAGTTCGCGTCCGACGTCAGCGCGAGCCGGACGTCGAACTCGTTGGCCAGGTACGGGTTGGCCCAGGACATCAGTGCGAAGGCAACGGTGATCGCGGCGCAAACACCCACCACCCAGCGGTGTGCGGACAGCCAGGCCACGATGGTCCGCCGGTAGTAGCCGCCCACTAGGCCCAGCACAAACAGGACCTGCCACACCAGCAGCGGGAAGGAATCCTCGAACTGCGACGGCAGGAGCCTGAAGCGGAACACTGTGCCGGCAATGTACAGCGCGGTAGTGGCCGCGAGTACCCAGAGCACCCTGCCGCGGGCCAGGGCGAGCAGGATCAGCGGGCTGACCAGGAGCATGATGACATAGAGGCCCATCACATTGAACTGCCACGGGCCGAACTGCAGGAGCAGCACAGCCGGAATGACGGCCGCGGACACCGGGAACTGCAGCAGGCCCTGCATGCCTGTGTAGAGGTCGTAGGTCCGGCCCGCGCCCGACCTGCCTGCGCCTCCGGTGCCCTGGTCCGTGAAGGTGGTCAATGCCTCCGAGTTGAGCGCCGGGATGAGGCTGATGACGAACACCAGGACCACAACGGCGAGCGCCGTAATGTACAGCTTGCCGGCCCGCCGGCCGGTCTTTTGCGCCACTTCACCAATGCGGTCCTGGGCTTTGGGCCCGTAAACCATTCCCAGCACCAGCCCGGACAGCAGCACGAACAGCTCGGCGCCGGACACAAAGCCGATGGCTTCCTGGGTGAACAGCTGAAAAAGCGACGTCATGCCCACGTGATTCACCACCACGAACAGGATGGCCAGCCCGCGCATCAGGTCCACCCGGGAATCGCGCGAGGACCTGTCCGAGTACGCCCACCGCCTGGCTGAGCTCAGGCGCACCGGCACCAGCCACAGCAGGATCGCTCCGAGCAGCAGCGCCGCTGCCGCGATCCCCGCCGGCATGGCGGCAAGAGTGTTGCCGGTGGACCCGCCCAGATCACCTACCGTCCTGGTGACCGGCCCGGAAACGAGCGTGGATTCCCTGACGGCCTCGCCGGCAGCTGCGGCCACGGCGGCGTTCCGGGTGAGTCGCCAGTCAATGATGGTGTTGCCGGCGTCGCCAACGTCCGTTTTCTCGTCCCAGACGACGGCGGCAATCCGCTCCAGTTTGCCCGGTGCTGCCTCGCCCAGCACCTGTTTCCACCAGCCGGACTTGATGTCGGTTTCCGAAGGGCCGCCCGCCGACGGGCTGTAGTACGCGGCCGTCTGGAGCAGTAGCGGCTTGTCCCGCCGGACGGCGTAGGACTCGTAGAAGTTGGCGTCGCCGTCGCCGTCGGAAGCTGCACCGCCGTCCCCGCCAGGGGCCGCGCCCCTGGCGGTCCCGGTCAGCAACGAGTCCAGTTCCCCGTCAGCGGGCAGCGTGTTGACGGCGGCTTTCCCGCCGGTGTCATCGTGCTGTGTGGTCAGCCCCGCCCAGTCAACAACGTCGTCGCCCGGGTAGTACGGGGCATAGGGAGCGTCCAGGCCGTTCCAGGCGCCGTCGGAATTCGTGTCCAGCGCGGCAAACCCGGGAGAGCCGGAAGCCGGGGCATTGCGGTTCCTGGTGAACGGATAATCCCGCGCCTGGAACGGCTGCCACACCATCAGCGCGTTGGTTTTCGAATCGAACGCCTGGGCCATGGCGCGGTAGGCCGGCACGTAGGCCCCAGGCTGCTGGCCCCAGGACACCCAGCTTGAGTTCATGTCCGGGGCGAAGCGGATCAGCAGCTTTCCGGGGAAGCCCTCGGCCAGTTCCTCGAGCTGCGCCGCGAAGTCAGCGGCGCCGCCCGCGGTGACCTCGGCCAGCGGAACCGTTGGATTGACCGTGATCAGGGCGTGGGCACCCGAGGCGGCACTCTGGGACAGAAATTCGCGCAGGTAGCCCTTTTCCGCGCCCTTGATGGGAAAGGAGACATCGTGGCCCAGAACCGCCGGGGTGGCCTGCAGCCGCCCGGCGAAACCGGCGGCATCGTCCTCGCCCCATTCCAGGACGCCGCCCAGGAGCGGCCTTCCCGGCGAGGCGCCGAGGTCCTCACCACTGTTAACGGTCGACGCCGGGATCCCGGCCCGCGATGTCACTGCGGCCTGCGCGGCTCCGGTAGGCACGAAAAGCAGAAGCGTGAGCAGCAGCAGGGTTGCCCTGAGTGCGGCCCTAGGCAAATTCATCCTGGCCGCCTTCGGGGAAGAGGGCCGAAACAGTTGTTCCGCCTCCGAGGGTTTCCGTGATCGAGAGTTCTCCGCCGTGTGAATTCACGATCTGTTCGGCGGAGATTCCGGCCGGAACATCGGAGAACACGCACAGGGAGCCCAGCGCGAAACCCGATCCGGTCTGCAGCGGCGCGGAGGCGTAGAAGCGGACGCGCGCGATTTCGCCGGTCACAAAGGGGTTGTCCGCGAATCTCGGATCGGCTGCGGCATCCGGCACCACCGTGGTGAGGCCCTGCTGGAAAACCTTGGCGCACATCGAGTCCTCCCGGGCGCACAGTCCGGGCCGCAGTCCCGCTGCCGCCAGCTGGACCTGTTGATCGGGGGTGATGATGTTGACCACGCTGAAGGGCATACCGCAGAGCTTGGCGGCAAGGTCCACCAGGAAATTCAGGGCCCGCGCGGCGCTGGCGCTGGGAGTGTCCCCGGCGGCGTCAGGGACCTCTGCGGCGGCTACCGAATCCGGACCCTCAGGAAGCAGCCCGTACTCCGCGAGCACTGAACGACGTTTCAGGTCGGCATCAGGAAAACTGCGCGCGTAGGCATGAGCCATTGAAGTCCTTCCCCAGTTCAGGACAGCCGGCCGAGGCGCCGAGGTCCCCCCGCAGGAGTCTAGCGGAGCCGGTGGCTTCCATCCGGGGTGCGGTAATCTCTTGACACCGGCACCGAAGCTCCGGTTGACTATTACGCATGCTGAAATAACAGTTCCATGATGTGGAATGCAGCGCAGCTGTTGCGGCCGGTATGGAGCCACAGCGCACAACTGCAGCGGGGGCACTCCCTTTTCCGCATAGCCGACGCCATGGATGCCAGCATTTGCACGAGGGATGAACAAGCATGCAGCTTGCCGTATTCAACGGGGCGGACCGCGCGGAAGTCACCGCGGCACTCCGCCCCTGCATTGATGTCCAGCGCTGGGTGGACCAGATCGCCGACGCGCGCCCGTTCGCCAGCAGCCAGGCCCTGCTGGACTTCGCCCGCGACGCCGCCGCCCCCTTCACTCCGGACGAGGTGGAGTCCGCAATGGCGCACCACCCGCGGATCGGGGAACGGCCCACGGCCTCAACCACGGAGGCATCCATGTCCCGTTCGGAGCAGGCCGGGGTGGATCCGGCGGACGCGGACGTGACCACGGCACTGGCCGAGGGAAACCGCGCCTACGAGGAGAAGTTCGGCCGGGTCTTCCTGATTCGCGCCGCAGGACGCACGGCCCCGGAAATCCTGGCCGCGCTCCACGAACGCCTTACGCACAGCCCTGACCAAGAAGACGCCATAGTGGCCCAGCAGCTGCGCGAAATCGCCCTGCTCCGGCTCGAAGGAGTGATCAGCGAATGACCGTTTCACAGGTGACCACCCACATCCTGGACACCGGCGCCGGGCGCCCGGCCGCCGGCGTCGCCGTCGGGCTTTACGCGCGCGACGGCGACGGCTGGAACCTCGTTGCTTCCGGCACCACCGATGCCGACGGCAGGGCCAAGGACCTCGGCCCGGAGCTCCTCCCCGCCGGGACGTACCGGCTGAACTTCGCGACGGGGGCCTATTACGAGGGACTGGGCACGGCCACTTTCTTCCCGGAGGTGGACCTGGTGTTCTCCGTGTCCGACGCCGGCGAGCACTACCACGTGCCGCTCCTCCTGAGCCCGTTCGCCTACTCGACGTACCGCGGCAGCTAACCCAAGCAAATCCCCGGGCAGTAGGCTAGAAGGCATGGCTTCTGAAGACACCCCCGCCGAGCGGCGCGAAATCACCGTCCGCCGGGCACCCAAATACGTGCCGTTCCTCATACTGGGCGGCCTCGTGGGAATCATCGTGGCGGCGGTCATTGCGTTTGCCCTGCCCGGGGACCCGAGTTACGAACCGAGCTCCGTCTTCGGCTTCTTCCTGGTTCTTTTCGGCGCCGGCGGCGTGATTCTGGGCGCAATTGTCGCGCTCCTGCTGGACCGGCTCAGCGTCCGTCGCGCCGAACACGCCGTCGTCGAAGCCGTCCCGGAGACCGGGCCCGGCAGCGATCCGGCCGACGGCGCCGGCAACGGCACCACGGCCGGCAGTCAGTCATAAACGGGCGCCCGGAAAAGTCCTACCCCATCACGTGAGATAATCGACCAGTGGCACGCGGCGATGGAAAACTTTCTCATGATCTTCTCCCTGGCGAAAAAGGCCCTCAGGACGCTTGTGGCGTCTTTGGGGTCTGGGCACCAGGTGAGGAGGTAGCAAAACTCACCTATTACGGGCTGTATGCACTGCAGCACCGCGGTCAGGAGTCGGCTGGCATAGCAACCAGCGACGGCAAGCGGATCAACGTCTATAAGGACATGGGCCTCGTATCCCAGGTCTTCGACGAGACCACGCTGAACACCCTGACCGGGCACCTGGCCGTCGGCCACTGCCGCTATTCCACTACCGGCGCCAGCCACTGGGCCAACGCCCAGCCCACGCTTGGCGCAACGGCCACGGGTACCGTGGCTCTGGCCCACAACGGCAACCTCACCAACACCGCCGAGCTCAACGCCATGATCATTGAGCGCAACGGCGGCCAGCTCAGCGGCGAGATGAAGCAGGGCAACACCTCGGACACCGCCCTGGTCACGGCACTGCTGGAGGGCGAAGAGGGCAAGTCCCTCGAACAGACCGCCATTGAGCTGCTGCCCAAGATCAAGGGCGGCTTCTGCTTCGTCTTTATGGACGAAGGCACCCTCTACGCCGCGCGCGACACCTACGGCATCCGCCCGCTGGTCCTCGGCCGGCTGGAACGCGGCTGGGTGGTTGCCTCCGAGCAGTCGGCCCTGGCCACCGTTGGTGCGAGCTTCATCCGTGAAATCGAACCCGGCGAGTTCATCGCCATCGACGAAGACGGCGTGCGGTCCCAGCGCTTTGCGGAGCCGACGCCGGCGGGTTGCGTTTTCGAATACGTCTACCTTGCCCGCCCGGACGCCGCCATCGCGGGACGCTCCGTGTACGAATCCCGCGTGGAGATGGGCCGCCAGCTGGCCCGCGAAAACATCCAGGAAGCGGACATCGTCATCCCGGTCCCCGAGTCCGGCACCCCCGCGGCCGTGGGCTACGCCGAGGAATCCGGCATCCCCTTCGCGCACGGCTTCGTCAAGAACTCCTACGTGGGCCGCACGTTCATCCAGCCGTCGCAGACGCTGCGCCAGCTGGGCATCCGGCTCAAGCTGAACGCCCTCGAGTCCGTCATCCGCGGCAAGCGCGTTGTGGTGGTGGATGACTCGATCGTCCGCGGCAACACCCAGCGCGCCATCGTCCGGATGCTCCGCGAGGCCGGCGCCGCCTCCGTGCATGTGAAGATCTCCTCCCCGCCCGTTCAGTGGCCCTGCTTCTACGGCATCGACTTCGCCTCCCGCGCGGAGCTGATCGCCAACGGCGCCACCATCGAGGAAATCTCCCAGGCCATCGGCGCCGACTCGCTCGCCTACATTTCCGAGGACGGCATGATCGACGCCACGCGGCAGCCGCGCGAACGTCTGTGCACTGCCTGTTTCACCGGCCAGTACCCCATCGAGCTTCCCGGCGCGGACAAGCTCGGCAAGAACCTGCTGGAGCGCACGGACCTCGGCGGCCTGCCCGCTGCAGGATCCGCCGCCGCAGGATCCGCCGCCGCTCCGGCTGGTGCAGCCGTTGCTGTTGACGCGGACGAGGACCCGGCGGGCAAGCCGGGCGCCACGGGCTGCGATCCGGGACCGGACGCCGAGTTCGAGAACCTGCTGACCGACGCTGACCGTCTGACCTCTGACAAGAAAGAGTCCGTATGACTTCCGCATCACCCACCGCCGGCAACTCCTCAGAGACAGCCCGCGGCATCACGTACGCCTCTGCCGGCGTAGACGTCGAAGCGGGAGACCGCGCCGTTGAACTGATGAAGGACGCCGTCAAGGCCACCCACAATTCCTCGGTGATCGGTGGCGTGGGCGGCTTCGCCGGCCTCTACGACGTCTCGAAGCTCCTCACCTACAAGCGCCCCCTGCTGGCTACATCCACGGACGGCGTGGGCACCAAGGTGGCCATCGCCCAGGCCATGGACATCCATGACACCATCGGGTTCGACCTTGTGGGCATGGTGGTGGACGACATCGTGGTGGTTGGTGCCGAGCCGCTCTACATGACCGACTACATCGCCTGCGGCAAGGTTGTTCCCGAGCGAATCGCGGACATCGTCCGCGGCATTGCAGCAGCCTGCTCCGTGGCCGGTACCGCCCTGGTGGGCGGCGAAACCGCCGAGCACCCGGGCCTGCTGGGCGAGCACGAATACGACGTCGCCGGTGCCGCCACCGGTGTGGTCGAGGCCGACGCGCTGCTGGGCCCGGACCGTGTCCGTGCCGGCGACGTGGTGATCGGCATGGCCTCCTCCGGCCTGCACTCCAACGGCTACTCCCTGGTCCGCCGCGTCATCAACCACGCCGGCTGGGCCCTGGACCGCCAGGTCTCCGAACTCGGACGCACGCTGGGCGAGGAACTGCTCGAGCCCACCCGCGTCTACGCGGCCGACTGCCTGGACCTGGCCCGTACCTTCCCGGTGAACGGCTCCGCAGCCGGCAAGGCCGTCCACGGCTTCAGCCACGTCACCGGCGGGGGCCTCGCAGCCAACCTGGCCCGGGTCCTCCCGCAGGGCCTCATCGCCACGGTGGACCGTGCCACGTGGGAACTGCCCGCCATCTTCAAGCTGGTCTCGGAACTGGGCAACGTCCCGCTGGCCGACCTTGAGCGCACGCTGAACCTCGGCGTGGGCATGGTGGCAATCGTCTCCCCCGAAGCCGCCGACGCCGCCGTGAACCGCCTCAACGACCGCGGCCTGCCGTCCTGGATCATGGGCACGGTGGAACAGAACTCGGACGCAATCGTCAAGACCGGCCCGGACTACGTCCAGGGCGCCAAGGGTGTTGACGGCGGCGCAGTCCGACTGGTGAACGCCTACGCCTAAGGGTTCCTAAACCTCATCGAGTGCTCCGCAACCGCCGTTTAGCAGGTCCATAACGGCAGTTGCGGAGCACTCGACGTGTTTAAACCTCCAGCACGCTGAACACGCCGCCCTGCGGATCCTGCAGGGTGGCCACACTTCCGGCTTCCTGGTCGTCGCTGCTGTCGGCTTCCGGTTCGACCAGGACGACGGCGCCCGCAGCCACCGCTGCCGCCACGGCGTCCGCGACGCTGGAGACGCCAAAGTACACCTGCCAGCCCGTCTGCAGCGCCGGCTCCTCAGGCTCCGCGTCGTCCCCGTCACCGGCGGGGTACTCCGGCTCCGCACCCCAGAACTCCGCTTCGTCCCCGTCGGCGTCATCCTTAGGCAGCGGTGCGATCCCCGCTACTTCCGCGCCGTCCACCATCAGCGTGGTGTACGTTCCGCCGTCGTCCTGCGGGTATTCGGTGACCTCATGCCCGAACAGCTGCTGGAAGAAGGCGACGGCGGCCTGGGGCTCTGGTGTCAGCAACTCCGCCCAGGCAAGGGCGCCGGGCTCGTTGTACCTCGCGGATCCGGTGTGCGTTCCCGGCTGCCACACGCCGGTGGTGCCGCCGCCGGGCGGGGCCAGGAACACCATCACGCCCGTGTCCTCCACCTCTTCCGGGCCGAACTCCACGGAGCCGCCCGCGTGCGGGGTCTCCTCCACGATGGCCCCGGCATCAGCGGCAGCAAAGTAGATGTTCCATTTCGCGGCTGTTCCGGAGGCTTCCTGATGGGGGTTCCGGGGTGCAATGACGGTGACCAGGTCGTCGTCCAGGAACGCCTTCGCGTAGCTCCGCCCGTCCGGCGTGGGCAGGTCCTCGTAGCGCCAGCCGAAAACCGCGGCGTAGAACGCCTTGGCGGCCTCCACATCCTTGGTCTGCAGGTCAGTCCAGCAGATCTCGCCGGCGTTGAAGGTGGTGCGCCCGGTCATCGTGTGCCTGCACTTTCGGCAGCCATGATGCTGAAGGCGGCTCCGTTGGGGTCCGTCAGCACGGCCAGCCTCCCCACACCCGGGACGTCGAACCCGGGCACATGGACCTGCCCGCCGAGTTCGGCCGCCCGGGCGGCGGCCAGGTCCACGTCCTCGACTTTGAAGTAGGTCATCCAGAAAGACGGCATCCCTCCCATGGGCTGTTTCAACGCGCCGGCCACGGGCTTTCCGTCCACCATGAAGTTGGTGTATTCGCCGAGCTCGCCGGCGGGTGCGGTTTCCGTGGTGCATCCGGTCACAGCCTCATAGAACCGGACGGCCTGCGGGACGTCGCTTGTCTGCAGCTCGCTCCAGACCGGGGCGCCGGGTTCGTCCACCAGCCCGGACCCGATGTGGGACCCGGCCTGCCAGAAGCCCACCTGGGCGCCGGTGGGATCCGCCGCGAAGAACATCCTCCCGCCGCCGTTTTCCACATCATCCACGGGATACAGCAGGGTTCCGCCTGCCTCGGCGACCTTCGCGGCCGCTTCGTCGGCATTGTCCACGGCAAGGTAGCTGGCCCAGTAGGACGGCAACCCGGCGGACGCCATGTCCGGCATCTGCTGCATCATCCCGGCGACGTAGCGGCCCTGCAGCCGGGCCATGTAGTACGTCATGTCCGCGCCTGCGGGCATTGCATCCAGCTCCCAGCCGAACAGCTGCGAGTAGAACTCCTTGGCCGCCTCGATGTCGCTCGCAGAGAGGTCCGCCCAACACGGCGTGCCCTGCTTGTAGCCCTCAACTTCTGGCATGGAAATCAATCCCCTTCGACCGCCGGTGGACCCGTCAATGGAACAGCCCACGATCAACCTAGTACGGGGCTCCGGCACTGACAACACGGCTGACAACATCGCCCCCGCCACATCGCTCGGAGCAGGATGTTCCGGTCGGAACCGACCCTGACAACGGGCGGGTAACAGCAGAAAGGCCCGTCAGGGCACACCGGAAGCCGGCATGCCCTGACGGGCCTGATAACTGAAGTCAGCACACGGGGTGCCGGAAAAGAAGAGCCGAAGTGTCGTACGGGACACTGTGGTGAAAAGTACGACGACGGCACGCCGCTGACTGCCTTACGGCAGGTTCAGCGGGCGACAACTAGCCGATTCGACGGGTGTCTACCTCGTCGTCGTCTTCTTCCAAATCATCCGCGTACTTGTCCACATAAGCCGAATAATCCGGCTCAACCGGCTCACTCGAGAAACGGCTCGGTGCACGACCCTCTGAGCTCTTGAGCTCACGCTGAAGAGCAGAGTAGTCAGTGTTCGGGGAATAGTACTTAATATCCCGAGCCTGCTTGGTAGCTTTTGCCTTTTGACGGCCGCGCCCCATGGCGTGACCCCCTTTTGTACTCGGACCGGAGGTGGTCACCATTGGCGTTAGTGAGGCCCCGGAATGTTTGGTCAATTTGTCGTACACCTAGATTACATGCTTTCAGCGGTAACTGCGCCCCGACCCGTTGCCTCCGGAGCAGAGTTGCCACGTTTGCGCTGGTCCCGGCCATATCGGCCTCCCTATTTTCTTCGGTAGAGTCGTTTGAGCGACTCCAAGCCAGCGGCCGCATCTGCGACATTTCCTCCGGGGAAAAGCAGGGAAAAGCCAGGAAAGGACGCCGGGAAGGGTGAATCCTCACGTGAATGACGAGAACACAACAGGCAACAGCACAGGGAACCCGAAGACACCCCCGGGAACCGGACTGCCGCCAGTCGTGCCGCCTCCCCCTGCCCGGCCGCCGACCAGCAGCCTTCCCATCCAGCCGCCGGCCGGCACGGACGATCCCGCACTGCCTGGCGACACGCCGTCTGATGAGACGTCCGATCCGTCCGACGACACTCTCTCCAACGAAACTCCGTCGGCTGTGTCAAAGGAGACCCTGCTGAAGGCCGGCATCGTGGTGGCGGGCCTGATTTTGCTGGGCCTGCTTATCTGGTGGGTTGCCACCCTGCTCGGGAGCGGCAACCAGCAGGCAACAACCCAGCCCCCGGCCACGGAGTCGGCGTCCCCCTCCGCGCAGGCAACCCGGGGCGAGCTCCCCCTGGATGGGGTGGGGGCCCTGGACTACCAGCTGGGCGACTGCTTCGAGAATTTCGATCCCGAAGCCACCGAATCCCGGGTAGTGCCCTGCACCACGGGCCACTCCGCCCAGCTGGTCGCCGTGCACCGCTACCCGGAGTCGGACTCGTACCCTGGCGTTGCCGCACTTCGGGAAAAGGGCCGCGAGATCTGCCAGGGCGCAGGGCTGACCGACGCCGTGGCCAACTACGTCCTCATGCAACGCAACGCCTACCCCAGCGACACCAGCTGGGAACAGGGCGACCGGCGGGTGGACTGCTATGTCACGGCGGACAAGGGCAACATCATCATGGAATCCCTCATCCCCTAGCTCTTCCGCCGCACGGACAACCCGCTGCCGGCAAGGGCACCGCCGTCGGGCCCTTCCCGGCCTTCCAGGCTGGCAATGGTGAGTTCGTCGACGTCGGCGGCGGTGTCGACCAGGACGGTGTCCCCGTCGGCGATGTCACCGGCGAGGATGGCCTTGGCCAGCCGGTCGCCAATTTCGCGCTGCACCAGCCTGCGCAGCGGCCGTGCCCCGTAGGCAGGATCAAAGCCCGTCATGGCCAGCCACGCCCGGGCGCCTTCGGTGACTTCCAGGCTGAGCCGGCGGTCGTGCAGCCGCTGGCCGAGTTCTGCCACCTGGAGCTCCACGATCCGGGCCAGCTCTTCGACGTCCAGGGCATCGAACAGCACCACTTCGTCCAGCCGGTTCAAGAATTCAGGCTTGAACGAAGCATGCACCGTGGCCATGACGGCACTGCGTTTGGCGTTGGCATCCAAGGTCTGGTCCACCAGGAACTGGCTGCCAAGGTTCGAGGTCAGGACCAGGATCACATTGCGAAAATCCACGGTGCGGCCCTGGCCGTCGGTGAGGCGACCGTCGTCGAGCACTTGCAGGAGGATGTCGAAAACCTCGGGGTGAGCCTTCTCCACTTCGTCCAAAAGCACCACGGAGTACGGACGACGCCGGACGGCTTCGGTTAGCTGGCCGCCTTCCTCGTACCCCACGTAGCCCGGAGGCGCTCCGACCAGCCGCGCGACGGAATGCTTTTCCCCGTACTCGGACATGTCAATCCGCACCATGGCGCGTTCGTCATCGAACAGGAACTCCGCAAGTGCCTTCGCAAGCTCGGTCTTGCCCACACCGGTGGGTCCCAGGAACAGGAACGATCCGGTTGGCCGGTGCGGATCGCTGATGCCCGCGCGGGCACGGCGGACCGCGTCGGACACCGCCGCGACGGCCTTCTTCTGGCCGATCAGCCGCTTGCCGAGCTCCTCTTCCATGTGCAGCAGCTTCTGGCTTTCGCCCTGCAGCATGCGCCCGGCCGGAATTCCGGTCCAGGCCGAAATCACCTCAGCAATGTCACCCGCCGTGACTTCGTCGGCCACCATGAGTTCCTGCTTGGCGCCACCGCCGGCCACCCGGGCGGACTCGGCCTCGGCGGCAGCGGACAGCTCGCGTTCCAGCGCGGGAAGTTCTCCGTAAAGGATGCGGGAGGCTGCAGCGAGGTCCCCCTCGCGCTGGTACTTCTCTGCGGCCGAGCGCAGCTCGTCGATCCGGGCCTTGAGGTCACCGACGTGGTTGAGGCCGGCCTTCTCAGCCTCCCAGCGGGCGTTGAGTGCCGACAGTGCTTCCTTCTTGTCCGCCATGTCCGCCCGCAGCGCGGCCAGGCGCTCCACGGACGCTGCGTCCTTCTCATTGGCGAGGGCCAGCTCTTCCATGGTCAGCCGGTCCACCTGGCGCCGCAGCTGGTCAATTTCCTCCGGCGCGGAATCAATCTCCATGCGCAGGCGGGAGGCAGCCTCGTCCACGAGGTCGATCGCCTTGTCAGGCAGCTGCCGGCCGGAGATGTAGCGGTTGGAGAGCGTCGCGGCAGCGACGAGGGCGGAGTCCGCGATGGAGACCTTGTGATGGGCCTCGTAGCGCTCCTTGAGGCCGCGGAGGATGCCGATGGTGTCGTCCACGCTCGGCTCGCCCACGAACACCTGCTGGAAGCGGCGCTCCAAGGCAGGGTCCTTCTCGATGTTCTCGCGGTATTCGTCCAGGGTGGTGGCGCCGATCAGGCGCAGTTCACCACGGGCCAGCATGGGCTTGAGCATGTTGCCGGCGTCCATGGAGCTGTCCCCGGAGGCGCCCGCCCCCACCACGGTGTGAAGCTCATCTATGAAGGTGACAATCTGCCCCTCGGAACTCTTGATTTCCTCCAGGACGGCCTTCAGCCGCTCCTCAAACTCGCCGCGGTACTTTGCCCCGGCCACCATCGAGGCCAGGTCCAGGGCAATGAGGGTCTTGCCGCGCAGGCTTTCCGGCACGTCATTCGCGACGATCCGCTGGGCCAGACCCTCAACGACAGCGGTCTTGCCGACACCCGGCTCGCCGATAATCACCGGGTTGTTTTTGGTGCGGCGGCTCAGCACCTGGATGATGCGGCGGATCTCGGCGTCGCGGCCAATGACCGGATCCAGCTTGCCGGACCGCGCAATGGCAGTAAGGTCCGTGCCGAATTTCTCCAATGCCTGGAAGGTGTTCTCCGGGTCGGCGTTGGTGACCTTACGGTCCCCGCGCACACCCGGCAGGGCGGCGAGCAGCGCTTCGTGGGAAGCGCCGGCGTCGCGCATCAGCTTGCCGACGGCGTCGCTGCTGGCGGAGAGACCCAGCAGAAGATGCTCGGTGGAAACGAAAGTGTCCCCCAGTTTATCCGCCTCGTTTTGGGCATTCTTGATGGCCTGCAGGGCCGCCCGGGAAAGCTGGGCCTGCTGCACCGACGTGCCTGACGAGGCCGGAAGGGCCTTGATGGCCGTGCTGGCCTGGACGCTGACAGCGTCCGGGTCCGCGCCGGTGGCGCGGAGGAGCGCGACGGCGACACCCTCCCGCTGGTCCATGAGCGCCTTGAGGAGATGGGCCGGCTCAACCTGCGGATTTCCCGCCGTGGAGGCGTTCATGGCGGCAGCGGAAAGAGCCTCCTGGCTCTTGGTGGTGAACTTGGCGTCCAAAGAGAGCTCCTTTCGGGGGTAGATCAACTCTTAAAGTTGAGTGTACAACGCTCAACTTTGCGGACTGGGTCTTTTAGTCCATGTTTGCCGACGGCGAAATGGCTGTCTAGGGGCGATCGGCCCGTAGTCGGGATGCTGGGATTCCAGGGGGTCCGGACATGCAGGAGGGCGGTTCCCCCAAGGAACCGCCCTCCGGCTGGTGCGGCAGCCTGCACATCGCTGATGCACGGCCCCACACAGAGACTTCTTTGGTGGACCACCGCCCGTCGCAGGGGCGGGCGGGATCCGTTGAAAACACTACAATGCTTTCTTGCGCTTGTCACGATAGTGACAAAACTTGTCATGCAGGGGTGGGTATTCTGGGAGCCATGGACCAGACCACTGAAGCCGCGCACCCCACCACCCAGCACATTTTCATCGACAAGGAGAGCCCGTCGGTCTGGCGGGCACTTAACGGACTCGGCCTCAAGGCACGGGAAGCGGCTGACGAGGCCGGCATCAGCAGGGCCCTCACCGAGCTCCTCAACGTCCGCATCTCGCAGATCAACGGCTGCGCCTATTGCCTGAACATGCACGTTGCCGATGCCCTCAAGAAGGGGGAAACCACGCAGCGGCTCGCCGTCCTGGCAGCCTGGCGGGACACCGCCCTTTTCACCGAGAAGGAACGCGCCGCCCTGGCGCTTGCGGAGTCCATCACCACCCTGCCGGATGCCCACACGCGGGACCGCGAGGACGGTTATGCCCGGCAGCACCTGAATGCGGCAGAGTATTCGGCGGTGAGCTGGCTGGTGATCACCATGAACGCGTTCAACCGCGTGTCCATCACCAGCCAGCACCCCGTGCGTCGGGAAGCCAGGGATGAATCCGAGGCGCGCTAGGAAGCCGGCCGCGCGGCCCTGACGAGTTCCGCGCAGCGCTCCCCGATCATCATGGTGGTGATGTTCGGGTTCACTGTGGTCAGCTCGGGCATGACGGAAGCATCCGCCACGCGCAGCCCGGTCACGCCTTTCACCCGCAGCTCCGGATCCAGCGGGGACATCGCATCGTCCGCAGCGCCCATCCGGACAGTTCCGGCGGGGTGGTAGACCGTGTTGTGGGTCTTGCGGATGTAGTCCGTGATTTCCGCATCGCTCTGGACGGCCTCGCCCGGGTAGAGTTCCTTGCCCGCCCACTCGGCCATGGCCGGCTGCGCCACGATCTCCCGGGCCTTGCGGATGCCCGCCACCATCACGCGCATGTCGTGCGGGTCGGTGAAGTACCGCGGATCCACCTTGGGCTTGTCCCGATAGTCGCGGCTGCGGAGCCGGACCGTTCCGCGCGACCTGGCGTGCGTGACGTTCGGCGTGAGGCAGAAGCCGTTGTCCGTCGTCGGGTAGCCCTGGCGCAGGGTGTGCATGTCGAACGGCACGGAGCCGTAGTGGAACATCAGGTCCGGCCGGTCCAGGCCCGCTTCTGTGGCGGTGAAGATCCCGATTTCCCACCACTGGGTTGACGATTCCGGCATGGGCTTCCGGGCCTCCCACTGGATGACGCCTTCGGGGTGGTCCTGCAGGTGCTCGCCCACGCCGGGCGAATCGGAGCGGACCGGAATCCCGAACTCTGCCAGCTGCGCGGCCGGGCCGATCCCGGAAAGCATCAGCAGCTTGGGCGAATCGATGGCGCCGGCAGACAGGATCACCTCGGCGCGTGCGGTCAGGGCATGGGTCTTCCCGAAGGAATTGTCCAC
Organism: Arthrobacter sp. P4_H3; assembly: GCF_056400885.1. Classification (NCBI taxonomy): domain Bacteria; kingdom Bacillati; phylum Actinomycetota; class Actinomycetes; order Micrococcales; family Micrococcaceae; genus Arthrobacter; species Arthrobacter sp. P4_H3. The sequence goes on along the minus strand of NZ_JBFUKK010000013.1, from coordinate 11,017 downwards.
GACGTCGACGCCGGTACAGCGGTTGTCCGCGCTGAACTTCAGTTCGCGGGCGCGCAGCCCGGTCAGCAGGGTGAAGTTGGGCCGGTCCATGACCGGGTGGATGTAGGAAACGGACGACGACGATCGGGTGCCGTCGGCGCGGCGGTTGATCTGGAAGAAGTTGGCGCCGTCGACCACGGTTTCGCCGGAGTTGAAGCGCACCCGCGGGATGCCGGATTCCTCGCAGGCATCCAGCAGGGCGCGGCCGCAGGGGTCCGCCGCGGGCACGTTCATCAGGTGCACCGGACCGCTGTCGCCATGGTGCGGCGCGTCCGGACCGGCGTCCTCGTTTGTTTCCAGGTGCTTGTACAGCCGGTAGGCCATCTCGGCGTTCCAGCCGGTGGCGCCGAACTTCTGCTCCCACTCGTCGAAGTCCTCGCGGGGAGCCCAGAAGGCGATGCAGGAGTTGTGGCTGGAGCAGCCGCCCATCACCTTGGCGCGGGCGTGGCGCATGAAGGAGTTGCCGTTTTCCTGCTCCTCGATGGGGTAGTCCCAGTCATACCCGGATTCCAGCAGCTCCATCCAGCGGTCCAGCTGCAGGATGGCCTCGACACCGCGGTCGTCGGGCCCGGCTTCCACCAGCGCCACTTCCACCGAAGGGTCCTCGCTCAGCCGTGAGGCCACTGCTGCGCCGGCGGAACCGCCGCCGATGACGATGTAGTCGAAGTCAGTCTTGTCCAAGGCTGTCATATGCGTTTACTCCCCCTCTGCGGCGGTAGATGTGTTCCCGGCTGCGGTGTGGTCCGCGAACCAGCCCGTCACCTGTGGATCGATGTTGTGATAGACATGCTTGGCTTCCTGGTATTCGGCCAGGCCCGTGGGGCCCAGCTCCCGACCGACGCCGGACTGGCCGAACCCGCCCCACTCCGCCTGTGGCAGGTAGGGATGGAAGTCGTTGATCCAGATGGTGCCGTGGCGCAGTTTGCGGGCCACCCGCTGGCTCTTGCTGGCGTCCTGGGACCAGACGGCACCGGCCAGGCCATAGTGCGTGTCATTGCCAAGCCGGACGGCTTCCGCTTCGGTGGCGAAGGTTTCCACGGTGACCACCGGGCCGAAGGCCTCGTCCTTGAGGACGGACATTCCGCTGGTGACCTGGTCCAGGACGGTGGGCAGGTAGTAGTACCCCTTCTTGAGCTCGCCGTCGCCCCGCTTTCCGCCGCAGCGCAGCCGTGCGCCCTCGGCGATGCCTTTGTCCACGTAGGCGGCCACCTTGTCACGGTGGGCGGCGGAGATCAGCGGCCCGGTTTCGGCGTCGGGGTCGAAGGGACCGCCCAGGCGGATCCGCTCCGCCCGGCGGACCAGCTCGTCCACGAACCGTTCGGCGATGGATTCCTCGATGATCAGGCGCGAGCCGGCGGAGCAGACCTGGCCGGAGTGGACGAAGGCGGCATTGAGCGCATTGTCCAGCGCGGCGTCGAAGTCGGCGTCCGCGAAGATGATGTTGGGGTTCTTCCCGCCCAGCTCCAGGGCCACCTTCTTGACCGTGGCCGCTGCCGAAGCGGCGATGGTCTTGCCGGTTTCAAGTCCGCCGGTGAAGGACACCAGATCCACGTCCGGGTTGCCGGACAGCACGGATCCGACAGTCTTGCCGTCGCCCAGGACGAGGTTGGCCACGCCCGCGGGCAGGCCCAGTTCTTCCAGGACCTCCATCATCAGGATCGCGGTGTGGGGTGTGAGCTCGCTGGGCTTGAGCACAAAGCTGCAGCCGGCCGCGAGCGCCGGGGCGATTTTCCATGCTGCCTGGAGCAGCGGGTAGTTCCAGGGGGCGATCAACGCGCAGACGCCCACGGGTTCGTATTCGATCCGGCTGACCACGGTGCTGCTGCCGGCGTCCACGAGCCTGCCGGAGTCTTGGCCCGAGATCTTGCCGAAGTACTCGAAGCACTTGGCGATGTCGTCCATGTCGATTTCGCTTTCCACCAGGCGCTTGCCGGTGTCCAGCGTTTCGGCGCGGGCGAATTCGTCCTTCCGCTCCCGCAGCCTCGCGGCCACTCGCAGCAGGAACGAGCCGCGCTCCAGGGCCGGGATACCGGCCCACTCGCCGCCGTCGAACGCCGCCCTGGCGGCGGCGACCGCACGGACCGCGTCGTAGGCGTTGGCTTCGGAGACGACGCCGGCCAGCTCGCCGTCGGCCGGGCAGCGGATCTCCCGGGTGCCGCCGTCGGACGCCGCGCTCCAGGTGCCGCCGATGAATAGCGTTGCGGTGGTCATTTCGCTGCCTCCTGCGTTTCGAAGTCTGATTCCCAATTGTCTTTTGCCACCTGGTCCTCGACGAGGACGGTGTTCCCCGGTGCTGCACGGTTCAGGTGCAGGAATTCCAGGTGTTGCTCGTAATGGTCCAGGACATCGGTGATGACCTGTTCCTTGGTGTAGCCCATAAGGTCGTAGCCGTGGCTGCCCTCGAGGGAGAACACTTCCATCCGGTAGTAGTGGTCGTCCGGGTCTGCCCGCCTGGTCGCGTAGGACGGCGTCTCGTACTGCACCGGATAGATCTGGTACTTGAAGGGCCGCTCCTCCCCCATGGCAAGCTGCAGGTCGATGCTGTCGATCCCGCAGGATTCCACAGTGGACACCGAAAGGACCGTCTCGGCGCCCTGGGTCTTCAGTTCCTCGCTGACCTCGCGTAGCGCCGGAACCGCCACGGTTTCCATGAAGCGCGTGGTCTGCCGGCGCCCCGGGTAGCTCATGGCACGGGTGAGCCGCTGCCGCCAGCTGCGTCCACCGCGCTGTTCCCCTGCCCGGCCGGTGATGATGCCCGGCAGGCTGGCCCGGTAGCTGTCGTTGAGGGAGTTCTCCACGCGCAGGGCCTTGTACAGCCCCAGCATGATGAACACCAGGAGCAGGGACAGTGGCAGGCCCATCACAATTGTCGCGTTCTGCAGCGTGGACACCCCTCCCACCATCAGCATGGCCAGGGTCAGCAGGCCGGTGGCAACCGCCCAGAACACGCGCATCCATTCCGGGCCGTCGGCGTCGGCATCCTTGAGGTGCGAGGTGAAGTTCGCCATCACCAGCGCCCCGGAGTCCGCCGAGGTGACGTAGAACAGCAGTCCCGTGAAGGTGGCGACGGCGGCCGTTACCGGAACGCCGGGGTACTGGGACAGCAGGCTGTAGAAGCCGCGCTCCGGGTGGCTCATGGCCGCCTCGCCGAAGGCCGCGTTGCCGTTCATGATCAGGTCGATGCTGGAGTTTCCGAAGACCGAGATCCACAGCAGGATGAAGATGAAGGGCACGGTCATGGTGCCGAGCACGAACTGGCGGATGGTCCGGCCGCGGGAGATGCGGGCCAGGAAAAGGCCCACGAAGGGCGCCCAGGCAATCCACCACGCCCAGAAGAACAGGGTCCAGGCATTCATCCAGTCCGTGGGCCGGTCGTACGCGAACGTATCAAGGGTCATGGACGGGAAGCGGCTCATGACGTCGCCGATGTTCTGCACGATGCCGTCCAGCAGGAAGCTGGTCTTGCCGGCCACCAGCACGAACAGCATCAGGGCCACGGCCATGATCACGTTGAGCTCGGACAGCCGCCGGATGCCCTTTTCGACGCCGGAGACCACGGAGACCGTAGCCATCACCACGGACAGCGCGATCAGGCCGATCTGCACCGAGAGGTTTTCGGGAATGCCGAACATAAAGTTCAACCCGTAGTTGAGCTGCACGACGCCGATGCCCAGCGAGGTGGCGATGCCGAAGATGGTGCCGAGCAGGGCGGCGATGTCCACAGCATGCCCCACCGGGCCTTCGATCCTCTTGCCAAAGATCGGGTACAGCGCGGAGCGGATGCTCAGCGGAAGGTTGTGCCGGTAGGCAAAGTAGCCCAGGGCCAGCCCCATCAGCGCATAGAGCGCCCAGCCGGTGATGCCGTAATGGAAGAGGGTCCAGACCAGGGCCTGGCGCGCTGCTTCCGCATTGCCGCCTTCGCCCTGCGGCGGGGCCAGGTACTGGCTGACCGGCTCCGACACGGAGAAGAACATCAGGTCGATCCCGATGCCGGCGGCGAACAGCATGGCGGCCCAGGTGAACATGCCGAACTGGGGCTTGGAATGGTCCGGGCCGAGCTTGGTCTTCCCCACCCGGGACAGCGCTGTCACGAGGACGAAAGCCACCACGGCCGTGACGATCAGGAAGTAGTACCACCCCATGTTGGTGGACACCCAGCCCACCATGGAGCCGATGACGGCCTCGGCATTGTCCTTGGCGAGGATGGCCCACAACGCGATTCCCACCACGCCAGTCGCCGAGCCGAAGAAGACGGTCTTGTTGACCCGTGTTGTGCGTTCGGGTCCGGAGTCCGGCGCGGCCGGGCCGCCCGGGCCGTATGGCCCGCCGGGCTTGCCCGGCCCGCCCGGCACCGGGGATGCCCGCCCTGGCGGTCCTGTGGCCGGCGGCCCTGCGGACACTTCCGGTCCTGACGGCGCGCCGGAAGGCGGTGTGGAGTTCTGGCTCATCGGTCCCATTTCAGTTTTGAGGCTGCGGTCCAGGCCCCGGGTCAGCCCGCGCGGCGCGATGGCGCGCGGGGGCCGGGCCGGGCGTCGTGTTGAGTCTGGCTTGGCTTTCGACGCTATCAACGCGCTCCGCCGCACCCCCAAGTTTTATGAGACTACTCACTCGTTTGGTGCCGTTTACCGCAGTTTGGGGGCGTTTGCTAGGCGGGATAGACGGCGACTGCAGCCGCCTTGATCACGAAAAAGACCGTCATTCCCGGGGCCAGCCCCAAGTCCGCCGAGGCTGCGGGGGTGATGTCGGCGGACATCCCGTCGGCCCGGACCCGGATTTGGTCTCCGTGCTGCTCCAGATCCGTGACCGTGACGGCGAATGAGTTCCGCGGGCTGCCGTGCGCGTCGGTCAGGAACACGGAGACGGCCGACGGCGGGAACGCGGCTACGCCGGACTGCCCGGCGCCGGCCGGGAACACTTCCTCGTCCTGGTGCCCGGCCACCTCCAGCCCCTCTGCTGTCCGGATCCCGGTGGAGGTAAGCGTCCCCGGAATGAGGTTGAGGCCGGCCAGGCCGGCGGCGAACCGGCTCCGCGGCCGCTGCAGGACCTCCCGGGTGGGCCCCTCCTCGGTGATCCTGCCGGCCTCCAGGACAATCACGCGGTCGGCCAGCATCAGGGCGTCCAGGACGTCGTGCGTAATGATGATGGCGCGGCGCCCGGCCAGGACCTTCTTCAGGAGCCTGCGGAGCAGCGGCGCGGCATGGATGTCCAGGGCTGCCATGGGCTCGTCCAGCAGCAGCACCTCGGGGTTGGCAGCCAGCGCCCGGGCCACCGCCACGCGCTGGGCCTGTCCGCCGGAGAGTTCGGCCGGCCGCCGTGCTTCGAGTTCCCCGGCGTCCACCGCGGCCAGCCACTTCCGGGCCGACTCCCGGGCGGTTTTCCGCGGAATCCCGGCGCTGCGGGGTCCAAAGGCCACATTTTCCAGGGCGCTGAGGTGCGGGAACAACAACGGCTCCTGCGCGAGGAGGGCCGTTCCGCGGTGGTGCGGCGCGGTCCAGGTGCTGGCGCCGTCGTCGAGGTCGAACAGCACCTTTCCATCGATTTCGGCCCGGCCGGAATCGGGCCGCAGGAGTCCGGCAATGACATTGAGCAGGGTGGATTTCCCTGCCCCGTTAGGGCCAAGGACCGCCACGGTTTCGCCCGGCGCAAGGCCCAGCCCGACGTCGAATCCGCGGGCACCCAGCGCTGCCTGCACGTGAAAGCTCACCGGTTACCGTCCGATCGTCCGCCGGCAGCGGAGCGTCTCAGGCCAGCGCCGGCCGGGTTCCCGCCTGCCGGGTCCGCGCCTGCCGGGGCACTGCGCCGGACCGGCGTGCCCGGGCGCCGGTACGTCAGCCCCACCACGGTCACAGCGACGGCCACCAGCACCAGGGAAAGCGCGACGGCGGCATCGGCGTCCGTTTCCCGCTGCAGGTAGATTTCCAGCGGCAGGGTCCGGGTCACCCCCTGCAGGCTCCCCGCGAAGGTGAGTGTCGCGCCGAATTCGCCGAGGCTCCGCGCGAACGACAGCACAGCCCCGGACGCCAGGCCGGGCAGCACCAGCGGCACGGTGACGCGGCGCAGCACAGTGGTGGGCCGGGCTCCGAGGGTTGCGGCCACGGCCTCATACCGGCCGCCGGCAGTCCGCAGCGCACCTTCCAGGCTCACCACCAGGAACGGCAGCGCCACGAACGTCTGCGCGAGGACCACCGCCGTCGTCGAAAACGCAATCTGGATCCCGGCGACCTCAAGGCTGCGGCCCAGCAGGCCTTGGCGGCCGAAGGTGTACAGGAGGGCGATGCCGCCCACCACGGGCGGCAGCACCAGCGGTAACAGCACGAAGGCGCGCAGCAGGCGCTGGCCCGGGAAGGTCGAACGGGCCAGCACCAAGGCCAGCGGCACTCCGAAGACGATGCACAGGGCCGTGCTCGCCGCCGAGGTCCGCAGGCTGAGGCCGAGAGCCGTCAGGGAGGAGTCGGACGTGACGAGCGGGATGAACTGGGGCCAATTGACCCTCGCTGCCATCGCGGCCAGCGGCAGCAGGACAAACAGGCCGCCCGCCGCGGCGATCGCGTAGATCCATCGCGGGATGCCGTCGTACCCGCTTGCCCTGGCCCGTCCCATGGTCTCCTTACGGTGCGCCGAAGCCGGCGTCGGTGAGGATCTTCCTGCCTTCGGTACCGGTCACCATGGCGATGAAGGCCGCGGCAAGTTCCTTGTTCCTGCTTGAGCCTACTGTGGCGATGGGATAGGTGTTGACGGCCTTGCCGGCCTCGGCGAAGGGGATACCCTTCACCTTGTCACCGGCGCCCTTCACATCGGTGACGTACACCAGACCCGCGTCGGCCTCACCGGAGGTCACCTTACCCAGGACATCCGTAACGGATGATTCCTCGCTGACCGGGAAAATCGTGACGCCGGAGGCCTTTTCCACGGCGTCCGTCGCGGCCCCGCACGGGACCTGGCTGGCGCAGACAACCACCTTGACGCCCGGCCTGGCGAGGCCGGCGAAGGAGTCGATCGACGCCGGGTTGGACGGCGGGACGGCGATCTCCAGGACGTTCGTGGCGAAGTCCGTCGCCGTACCGTCAATGAGTTTGGCGTCGGAAAGCTTGGCCATGTTCTTGGTGTCGGCCGAGGCAAACACGTCAGCGGGCGCACCCTGGGTGATCTGCGTGACCAGGTCCGAGGAACCGGCGAAGCTGAGCGTCACCTTGGTGCCGGGGTTCTTCGCTTCGAACTCGCCGGCCAGCTTAGTGAAGGTGGCCTTGAGCGACGCCGCTGCGAAGACGGTGACGGTCCCGGACAGCTGCCCGGCCCCCTGCCGGGCAGTCCCGGTCGAGGACACGTCAGCTGAAGGCGACTGGGATGCGGGGGCACAACCCGCCAGGCCGGAGGCGACGGCGCCAAGTGCCAGCAGTGCGGTGAGGCGCAGATTCCGGATGTTCACACGATGCTCTTCCCTTGGGGCGTTTCAATGATCACGGTGGTGGCCTTGACGACGGCGGTGGCCACGGAGCCGAGCTCAAGGCCCAGTTCCCGGACAGCTTCGCTGCTCATCAGCGACACCACCCGGAACGGCCCGCACTGCAGTTCCACCTGGGCCATGACTTTGTCCGCGGTAATGCCCGTGACCAGGCCGACGAACCGGTTCCGGGCCGAACTGCCGACGCGGGTCGGATCCTCCGGGAGTTGCGCCTGTTCGCGGGCGAGAGTGGCCAGCTCGAACCCGTCCACGGCCAGGCGGCCGGATTCGTCCTTCAGCGGAGCGAGGCTTCCGTTCTCGGTCCAGCGGCGGACGGTATCGTCGCTGACGCCCAGGAACCTGGCAGCTTCCGCGATCCTAATCGTTGACATCAGACAAGCATATTTCCTCATTTGCGGATATGAAAGGCAAATTTATCCGCAAATTCGGAGTCGTCGACGCATTGGAAAGGCCAGGCAACCCACGCGACAGACTCCCGTAGGAAGGAGCCGTAGCCCCGCCGAGTGCTGCGGCAGTACGATTTTTCGTGGGGGCGGAGCCGCCAGCGCGAAGGAGCGTTGCAATGCAATGGATCAGGCCTGACAGTCCGGACTATGACGCATCCCGGAAGCTTTTCAACGCAATGATCGACCGGCGCCCTGCCGTGATTGCACCATGCGGCACTGCCGGCGAGGTGGCCGAGGCCCTGAAGCATGCACGGGACAACGAACTTGCCGTCGCTGTCCGCGCAGGCGGGCATTCTGTCGCCGGGATGTCGATGAACGACGGCGGCCTGGTGGTGGATGTGCGCCCGATGAAGTCCATTGAGGTGGACCCGGAAAGCCGCACTGTAACCGTTGGCGCCGGCGTGACCTGCGGGGACTTCGACCGTGCCACGCAGCAGTACGGCCTGGCCATGACCGGTGGCCGCGTCTCCACCACAGGGTTGGCCGGCTTCACCCTGGGCGGCGGCTCGGGCTGGTTGGAAAGGGCATACGGCTTCGCCTGCGATCACCTTGTCTCGGTGGACCTCGTCACGGCAGCCGGCGAACTGGTGACGGCCAGCGCTCAAGAGAACCCCGAACTGTTCTGGGCCCTGCACGGCGGTGGCGGAAACTTCGGGGTGGCCACGTCCTTCAAATTTGCGCTCCACGAACTGGGTCCAACGGTCCATGCGGGACTGATGCTCTGGCCGGGCGATGCGGCACCCGAGATCAGCCGCGGCTACCGGGACTTGGCACTCAAGGCGCCTGACGCCGTCGGCTCAGCCCTGGTGTACCTGACAGCCCCGCCGGAGCCGTTCGTGCCGGAAGACATGCTCGGGAAGTTGGCCGTGGGGATGGCGTACGTGTTCGCCGGCGATGCGGCCGAAGGTGCAGAACAGGTCAAACCGTACCGTGCGCTGAATCCCTCCGTTGACCTCGTGGGCGACATGAACTACGCCGATTTCCAGTGCATGATCGACGATCCGCCCAACCTCTACAACTACTGGAGCGCCGATTATCATAACGAACTCTCCGACGACGCACTGGATATCTTCATCGATTCAGCCCACCGCCTGCCGGGCCCGCATTCACAACAGCTGATAGCCCGTTGGGGCGGGGCAGTGAGCGGACCCGCCGCCGCACTGACTCCCCTGCAGAACCGCAATGCCAACTGGGTCAGCCACCCCTTCGGCATCGAGGAGACTCCCGAACGCGGGCAGGAAGCCAAAGCCTGGGTCAAGAGGTTCCGCCATGACATTGCGCCGTATGCCACCGGCGGAGTGTGGCTGAACTTCGTGGGTGACGAAGGGCAGGCCCGCGTCCAAGCAGCCTTCGGGAACGAGAACTTCGTCCGGCTGTCCCAGGTGAAGCGGGAGTTCGATCCGGACAACGTGTTCCGCGGCAACCAGAACATCCCGCCCGCCCCGGCGTAGGGCGTATTGACCAGCCGCAGGCGGGGCCTGGTGCTTGCGGCGGGTCGGACGGCGGCAGCTGGGTGCCTTCGGCCGTTAGCAACGGGCCGATTCCATTCCAGGCTTCCGGTGCGATCCATAGCGGCGCCCGACCTCAGCCGGTACTTCAGGTCTTGAAGTAGTTGTTCCGTTGGGGCCGCTGGCGTGGGTCGATGTGGGGTGGCGGGATGAACCACGGGACCCCGGTTTTGACCTGGATGTGCCACTGCTCCTTGTGGATCAAATGATGGTGATGGGAACAGAGCAAGGTTCCGTTATCGGTGCTCGTGGGTCCGCCGTGTGACCAGTAGGTGATGTGGTGGGCTTCGCACCAGGGGGCGGGGATGGTGCAGCCGGGGAAGGCGCAGCCTTGGTCGCGGGCGGTGATGGCTTTGCGGATGTGGGGCGGGAAGATCCTGGTGGTGCGGCCGATGTCCAGGATGCGTCCCTGGCTGCCGAGCAGGACGGGGATGATGTCCGCGTCACAGGCGATCTTCCGGACCAGGGAGGCCGGGACGGGGCCGGTGAACGTGAACGACCCGGTGCCGGGGAGCCTGCCGGTGCCTGGGGCTCCGGTATCCGGGTTGAGGCGGCCCAGCCGGTCCAGGAGGTCGCGGTAGTCGATAGTGACCATGACCTGGGGGCGGAGCCCTCCCGCGGCGGGGAGCGCATCCGTGGTCAGGGCTGCTTTGCATGCGCCGACGAGGCCGTCCAGTAGCCGCTGCTGCCGGGTCCGCAAGTCCAGGGCTTCATCGGGCGCGGCGTCCGTGCCGTCGCGGTCCTCGGTAGTACCGGCCTGGGTGCGGGGGTTGGTGGCGGTGTTCATCACGGTCAGGAGGGGTTCGTATTGGTCCGGGGTCGCGAAGATTTCGATGTGCTGCAGGCCGCGGCGGGCCTGCCGGAGGAACACRCCCTGGCGGCGGCGGAGTTCTTCCTCGGAMGGTTCGGACCCGTCCTGGTCGATTGCGTCGGTCCAGCGGCGGGCGACCCGGGTGAGGAAGTCCGTGTCGTATTCGGCTGCAGTGCAAGTCAGGGCGTGTTCCATCCGGGCGGTGGTCTCCCCGGTCGCGTGGTGCCGGACCCGGTCCAAGGCCAGGGTGATGATGGTCGCCGGGCGGGACGCGACGGTCCCGGCGGCGACGGCGGCGGCGAGTTCGGGCCGCTCCGGAGGTTCCGTGTGGCCTGCAAACCCTGGCCTGGGCAGCACCGCCGAGGCGAGGCTGATCCGGCGCCGTGCTTCTGCAATGCTGATCCGCAGCCTGGCGCGGAGGAACTCGGCCGCGTTCCGGGACCCGTCATCGGCCGGGTCCGAAGTGGCGGGGTTCGGCGCCGGTGGAGCGTTATGATCCGCTGCGGCCGTATCGGTGCCCCATCCGGTCACCCAGCCGGCCCCCGCGCCGGAGACCGCCGTACCAGAGCCCGGGCCGGCTGATCCCCAGCCGGCCGATCCTGAGCCGACTGCGGCTGAGCGCGCAGCCACTGCGGCTGCCTGCCGGCTGCGGTCCACGGCCCCGGCCGACACGATCTGCAGGTACTCGACGGCCCGGGAGATCTCCTCGACCGTGTCGGCGAAGTCCGCGGCCTCGCGGAAGCCGAGCAGC